>NZ_JAVFVX010000100.1:0-9134 GCF_033441795.1 Streptomyces sp. ADMS
AGCGGATCGAGGCGCCGGAATCCTCAGGTCATCGCCGCATCGCCGCATCGCCGCAGTTCGGGGCCACGCATGGCGCTGACGGTCGGTCAGCAGCCGCGCGACCCTGGAGCCGTGTCCCATGAGGTGGCCGACGCGCGGCTTACGGGAACGCGTCGAGCAAGGTCGCTTGCACCACGAAGCGGGACACGGCCCGCCCCGGCAGGAACCGGCACGCTGCCGGAATGCGCCAGTGGTCACGGTCGGGGCCGGCAAGGGCTCACCGGCGCCTACAGGAACGCCAGATTCACGATCCAGAAGCTGAACGCCGCCACCACGGCCGCCGCCGGCATGGTGATGAACCAGCCCAGAACGATGTTCTTGGCGATCCCCCAGCGCACCGCCTTCAGCCGCTTCGTCGCGCCCACGCCCATGATCGCCGAGGTGATCACATGGGTAGTGGAGACCGGGGCCTTGAAGAGGTAGGCCGTGGCGAACATGATCGACGCGCCCGTCGTCTCCGCCGCGAAGCCCTGGGGCGGGTCCAGCTCGATGATCTTGCGGCCCAGGGTGCGCATGATGCGCCAGCCGCCCGCGTACGTGCCCAGGGACAGCATCACCGCGCAGGAGATCTTGACCCAGACCGGGATCGGGTCGCCGTAGTCCTCGACGTCGGCGATGACCAGGGCCATCACCACGATGCCCATGGTCTTCTGGGCGTCCTGGAGGCCGTGGCCCAGGGCCATGCCCGCCGCCGACACCGTCTGTGCGATACGGAAGCCGCGCTTGGTCTTCGACGGGTTCGCGCGGCGGAAGATCCACATGATCGCCGTCATCACCAGGTAGCCGGCCAGCAGGCCCACCAGCGGGGAGACGAACATGGGGATGACGATCTTCTCCAGGACGCCGTCCCAGTAGACCTTCGTGCCGCCCGCCAGTGCCGCCCCCACCATGCCGCCGAACAGCGCGTGCGAGGAGGACGAGGGGAGGCCGAAGTACCAGGTGATCAGGTTCCAGGTGATCGCGCCCACCAGCGCGGCGAACAGGATCGCCATGCCCGAGGAGCCCTGGGGCGTCTCGATCAGGCCCTCGCTGACCGTCTTCGCGACGCCGCTGCCCAGGAACGCGCCGAGCAGGTTCATCACCGCGGCCATCACCAGGGCCGCGCGGGGCGTCAGCGCGCGGGTCGACACGGACGTCGCGATCGCGTTCGCCGAGTCGTGGAAGCCGTTCGTGTACGTGAATCCGAGCGCGACCCCGATGGTCACGATCAGTGCGAAGGTGTCCATGAAAGGGTCAGGACTCCTTGACCGCGATGGTCTCCACCGTGTTCGCCACGTGCTCGAAGGCGTCGGCCGCCTCCTCCAGCACATCCACGATCTGCTTGAGCTTCAGCACCTCGATCGCGTCGTACTTACCGTTGAACAGGTGTGCAAGAAGCTTTCTGTGGATCTGGTCGGCCTGGTTCTCCAGCCGGTTGACCTCGATCCAGTACTCCGTGAGGTTCTCCATCGTGCGGAGGTTCGGCATCGCCTCCGCCGTCAGCTCCGCCGCCCGTGCCAGGACCTCGATCTGCTGCTCGACGCCCTTGGGCAGTTCCTCCACGTTGTAGAGGACGACCAGGTCGACGGCCTCCTCCATGAAGTCCATGATGTCGTCGAGCAGCGAGGCGAGCTTGTAGATGTCCTCGCGGTCGAACGGCGTGATGAACGAGGAGTTCAGCTGGTGGAAGATCGCGTGCGTTGCGTCGTCACCGGCGTGTTCCGCGGCCCGCATGCGCTCGGCGATCTCGGCCCGGCCGGAGGCGTCCGCCCCGAGCAGTTCCATGAGGAGTCGCGAGCCCGTGACGATGTTGTCCGCGGAGGCGGCGAACATGTCGTAGAAGCTCGTCTCCCTGGGGGTCAGACGAAATCGCACGTGAGGTCCTCGGAGTCCTTCGGATTCGGTCAGGCTGATGCTAGGCGCAACATTCGGCCACGGCTAACGGGTCGCTCCCCAGTGTCGCCCATCGGGCAGAGAGGCCTGCACGGTGGTCTACACCTGAGCGGAACGGCGTCCGGACCGCCTGATCGGCACCGGGCACTGGCCCTATACCCAGCAAAGTTCGTTACGATATACCCGGCAGGGGTATCTCGATGTTTTATCAACCGTTATGTGCCTGATGTTCTGTCCAACGGGAGGACGCGATGACGACCGCCGAGGCCGGTGCCGGAACGCCCGACGTGGTGACCGACGTGGTGACCGATCACGACCGGGGTGTGCACGGGTATCACCATCAGAAGGACGAGCATCTGAAGCGGCTGCGCCGGATCGAGGGGCAGATCCGCGGGCTCCAGCGGATGGTCGACGAGGACGTCTACTGCATCGACATACTCACCCAGGTCTCCGCCTCCACCAAGGCCCTGCAGTCCTTCGCGCTCCAGCTCCTGGAGGAGCACCTGCGCCACTGCGTCGCGGACGCGGCCCTCAAGGGCGGTACGGAGATCGACGCGAAGGTGGAGGAGGCGACCAAGGCGATCGGTCGTCTGCTGCGTACCTGACCCCCTGGCCAACCCCGTGACGTCCGTCGCTTTTCAGCCACCGGACGTGAGCTTGCGCTCCTCGCGCTCCTCCGCCACCCTCAGCACCTCGTCGATGCTCTCCAGGCTGAGCCGCTCCTCGCCGGCCGCCGAGGCCGCGATGATCAGATCTCCGCACAGCTCGATCTCGGCGAGGGCCACGTGGTCCTGAACTGCCGTACCGCCGACCGGAGCCACGTGCATCACCTCTTCTCTGCCGTCACCGCTTCCTAGAGTAGGGAGCGGTCTACACCCCGCGCATGGCACGGACGGGCTAGTCCTTGCGCTACGGCGGACGCAGCCGGGGCGGACCGGGTTGCTCGCCCGTGCGCTTTCCCAGTTTCCCGTACGGCAGTCCGGCGCGGGCCACTTCCGCCCTCACTGCTCGGCGATACGGCCCGTGTAGATGTCCGCGGGCCGCGGCAGCCGTACGTGCACGGCGGCGCCGAAGTCGTACAGCAGCGTCGTCGAGGCGACCGCGACCGCGCCCTTCTGCCGGCCGTTGACGAAGCTGAACCGGTGCAGGAGCTTGCGGATACGGCCCGAGTCGTCGAGGTAGGCCTCGAAGGGGACCTCGGCGGTCGCGAATCCTTTCGCCGCCGCTCCCAACGGGCCCCTGTTTCCCGGTGAGGCGCTCTTCGCGGCCTCGGCGAGGTCGGCAGTGCCCCGGTAGTGCCGTACCTCGGTGCCGGCGACCCTGGTCCGGCCGACGTACGTCGCCTCGTGAGTCCCGCGCAGCACCTCGGCCGCGGCGAACGGGTCCGTGGCCCCGCCCGTCACCAGGTTGCCGTCGGAGAGGGTCGCCGTGTCCACCCGTACCCACTTGTCGGCGGGGACGCCCGCACCCCGGTTCTTCATGAACAGGGCGCCCGGGGCGAGGAGTTCGGTGATCGGGCGGTGCGGGCTGGCGCCCGCCGGGTCCTGGGGGAGCAGTACCTTCAGCCGGCCGAGCTGCTTCTCGTAGTCGTAGACGCCCTCGCCCTGGATGGTGACCCGGGTGCCGCCGGTGGCCATCTCCATGGAGGTGGTGGTTCTGGAGGTGCCCGCGTCGACCAGTGTCGTGGCGGCGCCCCGCAGGACGCGGACCGCGTCGCCGGCCGGGCGCGCGTCCCCGGCGGAGGATTCACCGCGGCCCGTGCAGCCGGTGGCGCAGATCAGGAAACCCGTCGTCGCGGCGGCCATGACGACCGCCCCGCCCGCTCGCCCGTGTCGCCGCCGGTCCATCGCCGCCCACCCCCAAGCCGGGCCGTCGGTCCACGGCCGTCGTCGTTCCGCTTAACGAGGGGTGGGGGAGGTCGTCACGCGCGTAGCAGTGGTTCACCCGGGGATGGGTACCGTTGTGGGTGTGGCGCAGCAGGACCCAGGCGAATCTTCTCAGTTCCCCGACGAGCACTCCGTTTCCATGGTGGAACACGGGCCGTTCTGCTTCGCCAGGTGCGTCTGCGGGTGGCGAGGGCCCGCTCGCCGGGCCCGCAGTCTGGCCCGGTCGGAGGGCAGGGCACACGAGGAGGAGGGCCGATAGGGCCTGCCCGGCAGATCATGCCGGGGGCGCGGGGGCGCGGGGGCGCGGGGGCGCGGGGTACGCGGGGAGGCGGGGAGGCGGGGTACGCGGGGCGTGGGTACGCGGGGACACCAGCCGCTCCACGGCGGGCGCCCGCCCGCGGCGTTGCCGTCGGTTGCCGACTCCTCCGTGCTCGGTGCTCCCTCTGCTCGGCGTTCCGCATGCTCGGCGTACCCTCTGCCCGGTGTTCCCCATGCCCGGCGTGCCCGTGCTCGGTTTCGCTCGCGCGGGGGCCCCGTCGCGTCGACGCGCTACTCCGGCCTGCAGTCAGACGTGACAACTTCCGCTCACCGGCGCTGACGAGGCGCCGTAGCTGTCCTCCGGCCCCGGTCCGCCGGGCAGGCCCCGGCTACTCCTGCCGCAGGGCCAGCAGTTCGTCGACGAGGTCCTTGTCGCGGGGCTGGGTGAGGCGTTCGTGGGCCGCCGCCGGGGGCAGCCACAGGACGAGGTCGACCTCGTCGTTCGGGGCGAAGGCTCCGGACGTCGCCTCTGCCGCCCAGTAACTCACCTGCTTGGGGCGGCCGTTGGCCTCGTAGTGGGTCGTGGTGAGGGGAGCGCCGGGGGCGGCCTGGTAGCCCGTCTCCTCCTCGACCTCGCGCAGTGCGGCGGCGAGTGTCTCCTCGTCCTGCTTCAGCCGGCCCTTCGGATGCGACCAGTCGTCGTACTTCGGCCTGTGGACGAGGCAGATCTCCAGGCCGCCGTCCACGGGTGAGCGGCGCCACAGGACGCAGCCCGCGGCCAGTACCGGTCGTTCGTCGGGTCGTTCGCCGGTGGAGGTCATCTCGTACTCATCGCCTTCTTCTCCCAGGACTGCTGGAACGCGAACCGTGCCGCCTCCACCTCGTGCCGCTGGTCGGCGTGCAGCACGCCGAGCGCGTACGCCGTCGCCGGGGCGATGCGCGGGGTGCGTGCCGCCGCTGCCGCCGCCGAGGCGGCCTCGGCGGCTTCCCGGTGGCGGTTGAGTGCCGCGCCGGCCGCCGGCATCCGTACGTCCACGCGGGCTTCGTCGCCCTCCAGGACCTCGTGGGCGTAGCGGCGCAGGCGCAGCAGGAGGCGTACGTGGTGCCAGGGGGCGTCCTGGGGGTGGGGGGCGGGGTCGGCGGAGAGGCCGTGGACGAGGGCCTCCGCGTTGTAGGGGTGGCCGGCGGTGAGGAGGGGGAGGGCGGTGACCGCGTCGCAGAGGCGTTCGTGGGCCGCGGTGGCGAGGGGGCGCAGGTCGGTGGGGGTTGTGGTCGCGGTGAGGGTGAGGGGGACTTCGCTGGCCAGGACCGCGACGTTGTCCGCCACCGCGTGGAAGCGGCTCGATCCCAGGGCTTGCAGGGCTGCCGAGTGGGCCCGGGTGCGGGCGAGTGTCAGTTGGCGTTCGAGCAGGGCGCCCGCTTTCGCGGCGCCCACTGTCAGGTTGCCGCGGTCCGGTGTGGGCGGGCGGGTCGGGGGGCCGGAGCTGCCGGGATCCGCTTTCGGCGGGACGGGATCCGACCCAGCGGAACGACTGCCCACAGTTGCGCTCGCCTGAGCTGGGACAGGTGCCGCGCCCGACAGCCGCTGCAGTGCCAGCAGCAGGCGTTCCAGGCGGGCCGCGTAGGCGTGTTCCCTGGCCAGGGTGCCCGACAGCCAGGCCAGTTCGGGGTGCATCGTCTCCGACCAGGTGGGGTCGAGGAGGGGGCGGAAGGTGTGGAGGGTGCCGGTGATGCGGCGGGCCGCGTGGCGCATGGCGCGGGCCGCGTCCACGGGCTCCTCTCCGGGGGAGGCGGAGGAGCCCGTGTGTGTCGTACCCGTGCCTGTCTCTCTGTGCAGGCGCAGGGCGCGGAGGAACTCCGTCGCCTGCGCCCGCAGGTAGTCCGCCAGGGCGTCGGCGGTCACGGGTCCGGCCGTCGTGGGGTCGGTCGGGTCAAGGTGTTGCTGTGCCACGCCTGCGCCTCCGGGCGTCTATGAGCATCTCCTGGACGTGCCGCAGTGGGTGGCCTTCGGGGTCCGTCGAGTGCCGGGTCCATTCGCCGTCCGGGCCCAGGTGCCAGGACTGCGTGGCGTCGGACATACCGGTTTCCAGCATCCGGCTGAGCGCGGCCCGGTGGGCCGGGTCCGTGACCCTGACGAGTGCCTCGATGCGGCGGTCGAGGTTGCGGTGCATCATGTCGGCGCTGCCGAACCACACTTCGGCCTCGCCGCCGTTGCCGAAGGCGAAGACCCGGGAGTGTTCGAGGAAGCGGCCGAGGACGGAACGGACCCGTATGTTCTCGGAGAGGCCCGGGACCCCGGGCCGTACGGCGCAGATGCCGCGGACCCAGATCTCGCACGGGACGCCTGCCTGGGAGGCGCGGTACAGCGCGTCGATGATCGCCTCGTCCACCATCGAGTTGACCTTGATACGGACGTACGCGGGGCGTCCGGCACGGTGGTGCTGGACCTCCTTGTTGATCCGCGAGATCAGGCCGTCCCGCAGGGACTTGGGGGCGACCAGGAGGCGTCGGTACGTCTCGCGGCGGGAGTAGCCGGACAACCGGTTGAACAGGTCAGAGAGGTCCGCGCCCACCTGCTGGTCGGCCGTCAGGAGGCCCAGGTCCTCGTACAGGCGGGCCGTCTTGGGGTGGTAGTTGCCGGTGCCGACGTGGGAGTAGCGGCGCAGCGTGTCGCCCTCCTGGCGGACCACCAGGGACAGCTTGCAGTGGGTCTTCAGGCCGACGAGGCCGTAGACGACGTGACAGCCGGACGCCTCCAGCTTCCGCGCCCACTTGATGTTGGCCTGCTCGTCGAAGCGGGCCTTGATCTCGACGAGGACGAGGACCTGCTTGCCTGCCTCGGCGGCCTCGATGAGGGCGTCCACGATCGGGGAGTCGCCCGAGGTCCGGTACAGGGTCTGCTTGATGGCGAGGACGTCGTCGTCGCCCGCCGCCTGCTCCAGGAAGGCCTGCACGGAGGTCGAGAAGCTGTCGTACGGGTGGTGGAGGAGCACGTCCCGTTCGCGCAGGGCGGCGAAGATGTCCGGCGCGGACGACGACTCGACCTCGGCCAGGTCGCGGTGGGTGCCGGCGATGAACTTGGGGTACTTCAGCTCGGGCCGGTCGAGGGAGGAGATGCCGAAGAGGCCGGTGAGGTCGAGCGGACCCGGCAGCGGGTACACCTCCGCCTCGGTGATGTTCAACTCCCGTACCAGCAGGTCGAGTACGTAGCGGTCGATGGACTCCTCGACCTCCAGGCGCACCGGCGGCCCGAAGCGGCGCCGCATCAGTTCCTTCTCCAGGGCCTGGAGGAGGTTCTCGGCGTCGTCCTCCTCCACCTCCAGGTCCTCGTTGCGGGTGAGGCGGAAGGCGTGGTGCTCCAGGACCTCCATGCCGGGGAACAGCTCTTCGAGGTGCGCGCCGATGACGTCCTCGATGGGCACGTACCGGCTCGGGGAGGCTTCCAGGAAGCGGGACAGCAGCGGCGGCACCTTCACGCGCGCGAAGTGGCGGTGTCCGCTCACCGGGTTCCGTACGATCACCGCGAGGTTCAGGGAGAGACCCGAGATGTACGGGAAGGGGTGCGCCGGGTCGACGGCCAGCGGGGTGAGGACCGGGAAGATCTGGTGGCGGAAGAGGGTGAACAGGCGGGCCTGCTCCTTCTCCGTCAGCTCGCTCCAGCGGACCAGGTGCACGCCCTCCTCGGCGAGCGCCGGAGCGACGTCCTCCTGGTAGCAGGCGGCGTGCCGGGCCATCAGCTCGCGGGAGCGGGCCCAGATCATCTCCAGGACCTCGCGGGGCTGGAGACCGGACGCGGAGCGGGTGGCCACGCCGGTGGCTATACGGCGCTTCAGGCCGGCCACCCGGACCATGAAGAACTCGTCCAGGTTGCTGGCGAAGATCGCGAGGAAATTAGCCCGTTCGAGGAGGGGCGTGCTGGGATCCTCGGCCAGTTCGAGCACTCGCTCGTTGAACGCGAGCCAGCTGCGCTCCCGGTCGAGGAAGCGGCCCTGCGGCAGCTGTTCGCCGTCGTACGGGGCCTCCTCGTACTCGTCGAGGTCGGCGTCGATGTCGGGTTCCAGGTCGGAGACGACGGCTGACACCGTGTGCGGGCGGTGGGACGTCAGGGAACCGACGGACGGCTGCGCGTGCTGTACCTGCGACTGGGCGTTTGGCTGGCTCATGACCCCATTGTTCCGCGCCGGGGCGGGGACGGGCGCGTCGGAACGCGCGGGCGGGAGCGCGGCGGGGGCGGGTCGGGCCGCTCCGGTCCCGTTGGTGCCCTCTGGGGGCGGTGAAGACTCAGGCACGGCGGGCGTCATTGGGTGAGCGTCGCAAGCCTGGCTGAATCACTGGTTACGAGGACATGACGTGCGGGATATCGGCGGGCGGCTCGCGGGTGCGCGCAGGAGGCGTCTGGCGTCCGCGTCTGCCCCTTCCCTCCTGTGGAAGGGGCGTACGCGGGCCGGGGCGGCGGCGCTCAGACCGTGCGGCGGCGCAGCAGCCGGAAGGCGGCGCCCGTCGCGGCGGCGGCGAGGGCGAGGACGATTCCGGTCTCCATGAGCTGGAGGGGCCAGAAGTGGGAGACCGGGTGGTGGTCGCGGTAGAAGCCGACGACGTCGTGGTCGGCGAGGCACCGGGTGTCGGCGACGCAGACCGGGTCGGTGATGGGCTTCCCGGTGGAGGCCAGGGCGCCGTCGCCGACGACCAAGCCGATGTACTCCGGATAGCCGTCCTTGCTGGTCAGGGTCTCGACCGGCCACAGATGCGGACGCAGCGACATGATCACGAACTGGAGGACCAGGAAGGCGAGGAAGGTGCTGCCGGAGGCGGCCAGGGACCGCTGTACGAGCAGTCCCGTCAGGACGCCGACGGTGAGGCCGAGCAGCGCGTACGCGGGGGCGAGGGTGCCGTTCGCGAAGTAGTTGCCGTCGTTGTACCACTGCCGGGTGCCCATGCCATGGAACAGCTCGGTGTGCGCGCCCCACGCCAGGCGGTGCAGGAGGACGAGGAGGAGGGTGCCCGCGGTGAGCAGGGCGGCCGGTACGGCGAGCTTGGCGGCGAGCCAGCGCGCCGGGGACACGGACTGGGTCCAGGCCA
>NZ_JAVFVX010000100.1:9234-27869 GCF_033441795.1 Streptomyces sp. ADMS
CGAGCTTGGCGGCGAGCCAGCGCGCCGGGGACACGGACTGGGTCCAGGCCAGCTGTGCCGTGCCGTTCTCCATTTCGCGGCCTGTGAGTGAACCGCCCGCCCAGGCGGCGATCAGGGGCGGGGCGAGGAAGACGAGGGCGCTGCCGAGCGCGATGCCCGTGTCCCAGCGGGCTCCGTGCGGGCCCAGGGCGTCGCAGCCCGGGTCGGGCGTGCCGCCGTCCCGGCAGCCCGAGCGCGCCAGCTCTTCCATGGCCGCGGTCCCGCCCGGCCCGTACGTCCACAGGATCACGCCGGCGGCCACGGCGACGTACAGCAGCCAGAACCAGAGTGCGGAGCGGTGCACGCGCAGCAGGGTCCAGGTGAGGCCGTGGGGGCCGCGCGAACCCCGGGGCTGCTTCCGCGCCGGGGCCTCGGTGGCGGTCAGGGCGGTCATACGGCGGCCTCCGCCGAGTCGGCTGTGCCGGCTGCGTATTCCTCGTCGAGGTGCAGGGGCGGCGCCTCCGGGGAGCGGAGGTGGGCGAGGACCACTTCCTCCAGGGTCGGGGTGGCGCTCTGCCAGGTACCGGCGAGGCGGCCCCCGGCGCGGATGAGGGCGGTGGTCTGGCGGCCCGTCGTACGGGACTCGATGACCGTGTGGTCGCCGAGGTCGGCGGCCGGGCCGGTGACCAGGGTGTGGGCGGCGAGCAGGTCGTCCAGCGGGCCGGCGAGGCGGACCCGGCCGGCGCCGAGGAGGAGGACGTGGTCGCAGGAGCCGTCCAGCTCGGCGACGACGTGCGAGGACATGACAACCGTGGTGCCGTTCTCGGCGGCGTCGGCCATCAGGGTGCCCATCAGCTCGTGCCGGGCGAGCGGGTCGAGGTCGGCCATCGGCTCGTCCAGGAGCAGCAGTTCGGGGCGCTTGCCGAGGGCGAGGGCGAGCGCGACCCGGGTGCGCTGGCCGCCGGAGAGGGTGCGGATCCTGGCGTCGGGGTCGAGGGCGCCGTCCGCGACGACGCGCCCGGCGACGGCGGCGTCCCAGCACCGGGGGTTGAGTTCCCGGCCGAGACGGAGGGTGTCGTCGACGGTGAGCTGGGGGTGCAGGGGCTTGTCCTGGGCGACGTACGCCATGCGCTCGCGTGCCGCCCCCGGGCCGGTGCCGAGGACGGTGAGCGTGCCCTCGGTGGGCCTGAGCAGACCGGCCGCGTGGGCCAGCAGCGTCGACTTGCCGGCGCCGTTGGGCCCGACGACCGCGCAGACGCGCCCGGCCGGCAGGCGGAACGCGCACTCGCGCAGCGCCCAGCCCTTCCGGCCGAACCGCTTGCCCAGTCCGGCCGCCTCCATGGCGGTGTCGCTCATCCCTGGTCCCCCTTGAAATGCGTGTCGAGTACGGAAGTGAACAGCGCCGCCACGTCGTCCCGTTCGAGCCCGGCCGCGCGGGCCCGGCCGGCCCAGTCGGCCAGTTCGGCGCCGAACGGGGAGTCCGCCGGGGCGGCCCCCAGCGACTTCCGGACGAATGTGCCGAGGCCCCGCCGCGCCTCGACCAGGCCCTCGCGCTCCAGTTCGCGGTAGGCCTTCAGGACGGTGTTCGGATTGATGGCGGTGGCCTCCACGACCTCTCGGGCCGTGGGGAGCTTGTCGCCGGGTTCCAGCAGGCCCAGGCGCAGGGCCTGTTTGGTCTGCTGGACGATCTGCAGGTAGGTGGCGACGCCGGTGCGTCTGTCGATGCGGTACTCGACCACTCGTGCAATCACCCTTTCACTAATTGAGTAGTGAAAGGGTGATCCAGGAGAGGGGGCGGTGTCAAGATCACCGCCCCCGCATCTGTGGGAAGTGGCTGAAGTGGCTGCCCGCTACGACTCCGTGCGGTACATGAGGTCCGTCTCGTGGGTCTCGAAGCCCAGCCGCTCGTACAGCGCCACCGCCGCCGTGTTGTCCGCGTCGACGTACAGCATCGCCGTGGGCAGGCCGCGCCGCGCCAGATGGCGCAGGCCGATCGTCGTGAGCGCCCGGCCGAGGCCGCCGCCCTGGGCGCCCGGGCGCAGGCCGATGACGTACACCTCGCCGAGGCCCTCGGCCGCGTGCGTCTTCGTCCAGTGGAAGCCGATGAGTTCGCCGTCGCGGAAGGCGAGGAAGAAGCCCTCCGGGTCGAACCAGGCCTCGGCCTTGCGGTCGTCGAGGTCGCGCTGGGTCAGGGAGCCCTGCTCGGGGTGGTGGGCGAACGCGGCGGCGTTCACCGCGAGCCACGCCTCGTCGTCCTCGCCGGGTACGAAGGTCCGTACCGTCACGTCCTCCGGGAGCTTCGGCTCCGGCAGCTCCAGGCCGGCCAACGGGCGCCGCAGCTGGCGCAGTTCGCGGAACATGGTCAGACCGAGGACCTGGGCCAGATGCCGGGCGGCGGAGTGGCCGCCGTGCGCCCAGACGCGCAGCCGCTTGCCGGAGGCGGCCAGCAGGGCGGAGCCGAGGGCGCGCCCGTGGCCGTGGCCACGGTGGGCGGGGTGGACGACCAGTTCGGCGGCCGGGGCCTCGACCGGGTCGGTGTCCTCCAACTGTGCGTAGCCGACGAGTTCACCGCCGGCGGTGAGGAGGAGGTGCGACACGCCCTCGCGGGCACCTCCGCCCAGTTGCAGCCGCCCCTGCTCGGACACCGCCTCCTGGCCGTCGACCCGGGCGGCGTCCGCGAGCAGTGCGAGGACGGCGTCGGCCTGCCCCGCGGTGAGAGCGGCCAGGGTGTCGATGGAACGAGACAAGCCGGGGGGGCCGGGGGGCGCGGTGTCGTCGCTGGTCATGGCTACGAGGGTAAGGCCTGCCCCATTCATGGCGAATCTCCCGGTGAGGCAACCGTTCCGTAACCCTGAACCCCTGTCGCGCTACGCGCGTTGACTCTAGGCTGCGCCGGGACGGGACTGAGTTCTCACGCTTTTCTTACGCACCGCCACGTCCTCTCATGGACTCCCTTCCCCATTACGTCCACGAACTTTCAGGGGGGCACATGCCAGCCACACCCCAGCCGTACCACCGCCGCAGACGCCGTATGCGCGCGCTGCTCGCCGGCGCCGCCGGTATCGCCACGGTCGGCGCTCTCGCCGCCGCCCTCCCGGCCAGCGCCGGTGAGTCCACGTACAAGCCCGGCGGCCACGGCCACAGCAAGCCGAGCCGCTACCAGGACGTGCAACTGCTGTCCTTCAACGACCTGCACGGCAACCTGGAACCGCCGTCCGGTTCCTCCGGCCGTGTCACGGAGGTCCATGCCGACGGCACGACGCATACGATCGACGCGGGCGGCGTCGAGTACCTCGCCACGCACCTGCGCGAGGCGCGCAAGGGCAACCCCTACTCGGTCACGGCGGCCGGCGGCGACATGGTCGGCGCCTCCCCGCTGATCTCGGGCCTCTTCCACGACGAGCCCACCATCGAGGCGCTGAACGGCCTGGAGCTGGACGTCACCGCGGTCGGCAACCACGAGTTCGACGAGGGCGCCAAGGAACTGGCCCGCCTCCAGAACGGCGGCTGCCACCCCGTCGACGGCTGTTACGTCGAGGGCGAGAAGTTCTCTGGGGCGGACTTCCCCTACCTCGCCGCCAACGTGCTCAACGAGAAGACCAGGAAGCCGATCCTCAAGCCCTACTGGGTGTGGAAGAAGAACGGCGTCAAGATCGGCTTCATCGGCGTGACCCTGGAGAACACCCCGGGTATCGTCTCCGCCGAGGGTGTGAAGGGCCTCAAGTTCAAGGACGAGGTCGAGACGATCAACAAGTACGCCAAGGAGCTGGAGCGCCAGGGCGTCAGGTCGGTCGTGGCCCTGATCCACGAGGGCGGCCTCCCGGCCTCCGGCTCGTACAACTACGACTGTGACGCGGCGGGCGACGGCTCCGGTCTCTCCGGTCCGATCGTCGACATCGCGAAGAACATCACCCCGAAGGTCGACGCGCTGGTCACCGGCCACACGCACGCCGCGTACGCCTGCACCATCCCCGACCCGGCGGGCAAGCCGCGCACGGTCACCTCGGCCGCGTCCTTCGGTCGCCTCTACACGGACACCACGCTGACGTACGACCGCTGGACGGGTGACATCGCCCGTACGGCCGTCTCCTCCGCGAACCACGTGGTCACCCGGACCGTCGCCAAGGCCGCGGACATGACCGCCCTGATCGCCAGGTGGAACACCCTCGCGGCGCCCATCGGCAACCGCGCGATCGGCTACATCTCCGGCGACATCAGCAACGTGGGCACCGAGTCCCCGATGGGCGACCTCATCGCCGACGCGCAACTGGCGCACGGCAAGAAGCTCGACGCGGAGACCGACCTCGCGCTGATGAACACGGGCGGAATCCGGGCGGGGCTGACCTTCGCGGCCAAGGGCAGTGAGGGCGACGGTGTCGTCACCTACGCCGAGGGCTTCACCGTCCAGCCGTTCTCCAACACGGTGAACCTCCAGGACTTCACCGGCGCGCAGCTGATCTCCGTACTCCAGGAGCAGGTGAGCGGTTCGAACGCGGCTGCTCCCAAGGTGCTCCAGGTGTCGTCGGGGCTCACCTACACGCTTGACATGACGAAGGCCGGCGCGGAGCGCGTGGTCGTCGACTCGGTCATGCTGAACGGTGCGGCGATCGACCCGGCCGCCACCTACCGCGTCGCGACGAACAGCTTCCTCGCGGGCGGCGGCGACGGCTTCCCGACGCTGGGCGAGGGCACGAACGACCTGGTCGGCGGGGACGACCTGGCGGCGCTGGCGGAGTACCTGACCGCCAACTCCACGGCCACGACGCCGATCGCGCCGCCGGCGGCGAACCGGATCACGGTCGTGCAGTAAGCGGTAGCGGTTCCATCTCAGAGGGCCCAGGGCCTATCGCCTCGGGCCCTCTGTCGTGCCCGCAGGGTGTAGCCCAACCCCCGTACGGTGTGGATGAGCCGGGGTTCGCCCCGGCTCTCCAGCTTCCGGCGCAGGTACATCACGTACACGTCCAGGGTGTTGGAGGTGGGCGCGAAGTCGAAGCCCCAGACGTCCCTGAGGATCTGGACCCGGCCGAGGACCCTGCCGGGGTGTCTCAGCAGGTATTCGAGGAGGGCGAACTCGGTCCTGGTGAGGTCGAGTTCACGGCCGGCGCGGGTGACGGTACGGGTCCGCGGGTCCAGGCGGACATCCTCGAAGCCGATGCCCGGGAGCGGCGGGTGCCGGGGTTCGCGCTGCGGACTGCGGCGCAGCAACGCCCGTACACGCGCGAGGAGTTCCTCGGTGGCGAAGGGTTTCATGAGGTAGTCGTCGGCGCCGTTGTCGAGAGCGACGATGCGGTCGCCGACGGCTCCCCGTCCGGTGATCATCAGGATCGGGACGGTGCATCCGGAGGCTCGTAACCGCCGGGTCGCGGCGAGCCCGTCGAGGCCGGGCATGGTGACGTCCATGAGCACGAGGTCGGGCGCGGTGTCCGGTTCGGCCACGAAGGCGAGGGCCGCGCGGCCGTCCCCGGCGAGCACCGTCTCGTACCCCTCGAACCGGAGCACCCGGTCGAGCCCCTCACGTACGGCCGCGTCGTCGTCGGCCAGCAGGATCTTCCTCACCATCCGTCCAACGTGCGGCGACGGGCTGTGGTGGGCCTGGGAAAGGGGTGTGGAGGGCCTGGGGAGGTGAGGGGAAGGTGAGTGGGCGGGGGTGGTGCGGCTGGGGAGCGGGGTGTCGGCACGCGCTCCCCAGCCGGTCTTCGGGGTGGTTCCGTACGCCGGTCAGCCCGCCGTGGGCGTCCAGTCGCCCAGCCAGTCCGCGACCTCCTGGCCCGTGGCCTGGGAGTCGGTCAGCTGGGGGCGGTCGGTGCTCGCGGCGCCCGCGCCCGCACCCTTGTTCTGGTACTCGGCGAAGCGGTCCTCCTTCCAGGAGAAGCCGCTCATGTCGGTCCAGGGAGTGGTCCGGATCGCGGCACTCAGGGTCGTGTTGCGGATGGTGGTCTGCGGGTCGAGGCTCGCGTCACCGCCGGCGTGCCAGGGGCGGCCGAGGTAGAAACTGCGGTCGGAGACATCGCCGTTGACCGTGGAGTTGGCGATGAGGATGCCCTTGCGGTTCGCGGCGGTGCTGGGGGCCGTGATGTAGCCGGCCGAGGTGCCGTTCCAGCGCTTCTTCAGGGTGATGACGGACTTGTCGATCACCGCGGTGGCGCGGCCGAAGATGAAGTCGACGTTGCCGACGACGTAGGAGTTCGTCATGTAGACGCGGCCCAGCTTGTCCTTGGACGCGGTGTCCACCAGCAGGGTGTCCTGGTCGCCGCTGACGATGACGCTGTCGAGGAACACCTTGTCGGCGGCGGTGCGCAGGGCGACCGCCTGGCCCGCGATGTCCTGGTGCGCGGCCTCGTCGAAGTCGTTGGAGATGGTCAGGTTGCGGGCCTGGAAGTCGTCGGCCTCGACGGCGACGGTGGCGCTGCCGCCGGTGCCGTACGTACCGGAGCCGTCGGGCTTCGGCGTACCGGAGGCGTTGTTGTAGACGATCGTGGTGTCCTTGCGGCTGCCGCCGCTGCCCTGGATGGTGACGTGCGGCTTGTTCGAGGGGACCTTGACCAGCTCGCGGTACGTGCCCGGCTTGACGGAGATGACCACCCGGGAGGGGTTGTTCGCGGGTACGGCGTTCACGGCGGCCTGCACGGTCCGGTACTGGCCGGAGCCGTCGGCGGCGACGGTGAGCGTGGTCGCGGCGGCCGCCGTGGTCGTGGCCGTGGTCGCCTTGGCCACGGAACTGCGAGGCCCCACACCGGACTTGAGGAGGGCGGGCACGTCGGCCGCCTTGTCCAGGGTGTAGCTGTAGTACTTCTTCGGGTCCCAGGCCGCGCCCGACCCCCCGCTCTCGTTCTTCCCGGTGGTCCCCGAGAAGACGTTGCCGCGCTGGACGACGGTGGCGGTGGCGTCGCGGACGACGGGGTTGGTCATGCCCTGGAAGTAGGAGTTCTCCAGAACCATGTTGGTCCTGCCGCGGGAGTAGTTCCCGTACGAGGACTTGATGCTGGTCCCCGCCTCGTCCTCCAGGTAGTTGTTGTAGAGGTGCGCGTGGGCCACGTTGTCCGTGGAGGGGTTGCGCTGCTCGGTCTCGCGGATCCAGTTGTGGTGGATCGTGATGTCGGCGGTGGTGTTCTCGGTCCAGCCGATGCCGAAGGCCTTGTTCTCCTGGCTCAGCTTGTTCCAGGACACGGTGAGGTAGGTGGTGTCCTTGCGGCTGTCGATCAGCCCGTCGGCCATGTGCCGGAGGTCGTTGTGATCGATCCACACGTGATGCGCGCCGTCCATCTGGATGGCGTCGAAGTCGTTGTCCTTGTCGTTCCAGACACCCTGGTACGCGTCCCGGATGGTGAGATTCCGGATGATGACGTTGTGGACCCCGGTCCCGAGGAAGAAACCACCACCGACGATGTGCCCGGAGGTCCCCGACCCGATGATGGTCTTGTCGGAGGCGACCTTGATCTCCTTGCCGACCGGGTTCATGTTGATGGTCGCCGCCACGACGATGATGTACGGCTCGGCCGCGGTCGCGTACTTCTCCAGGTTGGCGAGCGTCTTCACGGTGACGGTCTGGCCGTCCCGGCCGCCGTAAGTCCCGTTCTGGCCAAGGGCGTTGACCGACGCGAAGCCGTTGGCGACGTCGGTGACACCAGCGAGGGAGGAAGTGGTCGCGGCGGACGCCGTGGGCTGCGTGTCCGCACCGAACACCCCGAAGGCGCCGCCATAGGCCATGGCCCCGGCGGAGGCCAGGGCGAGCGGAACCCCGGCGAACAGGGCGGTCCTGCGCCGGCGGTGACGACTACGGCCACGGGGCTTGCTGCGGGTCTTCTCGCTCACGGCTGCGTCCGATCATGTGAGGGGTTAACTGGAGGGGGAACCACGTCACTTGGCTGTTGCAGCCGGGAGAGGAAAGGTTGCCGTGACGAGAAGACGAAGACCGGGGACCGGAGGGGAAGCGGAATGATCGGGACGGTGTTCCGTACCACGGACGTACCTGCGGGAGACAGGTTCGACTACTGGCAGGAACTGGTCGGCCGGACGCGCTCCAGCGCACTCGTCAGCGACCACGCCGCCGACTTCTGGGCGGAGCAGCGGCTGATGCAACTGGGGCCGGTGGTCGTGAGCCAGATGTCGTTCATGCCGACGCGCTACCGGCGGACCCCGAAACTGGTGCGCCAGGCCGACCCCGAGCTGTATCACCTGACGCTGCTGCTCGACGGCGGGCTGGCGCTCGACCACGCCGGGCAGACCAGCACGTTCACCTCACGTGACCTGCACCTGGCCGACAGTTCGCAGCCGTACGACGTCAGGTCGGCGGACGACAGGCAGGGCGGCGTCGTCACGGGAATGGCCGTGGACTTCCCCAAGGCACTGCTCCCCCTGCCGCCGCACCGGGTACGGGAGCTGCTGGGCCGGAACCTGCCGGGGCGCGAGGGGGTCGGTGCGCTCCTGGCGGAGTTCGTGGTCGGGCTGAACCGGCAGATCGGCACCCTCCAGCCGTCCGACGCGCCCCGCCTGGGCACGGTCGTACTCGACCTCATGTCGGCCTGGTTCGTGCAACTGCTGGAAGCGGAGGCATCGTTGTCGCCGGAGAGCCGGGGACGGGCCACTGCGGAACGCGTCCAGGCGTTCATCCGGCAGAACCTCCACGACCTGGAACTGACACCGCCGGTGATCGCAGCCGCCCACAACATCTCGCTCAGCTATCTGCACCGCATCTTCCAGCAGCAGACGCACGGCGAAACGGTCGCGGCCTGGATCCGCCGCCGACGCGTGGAGAACGCCCACCGCGACCTGGCGAACCCCTCGCTGCGCAGCACCCCGATCCACGCCATCGCCGCCCGCTGGGGCTACCCGCGCCAGTCCGACTTCACGCGAGCGTTCCGGGCCGCGTACGGGATGCCACCCAGGGAGTACCGGCAGCAGGCACTGTACGGAGGAGGGGGAGTTGGCCGGAAGTAGACGCAGCGCCAAGAAACTGTGGACCGGCTGCGAACGACAACCGGGCGGCGCCCGGGCATTGTTGTCTCTGTAACGGGGGAAGACCTCGGTCGCGGAGCTGACTGACCCGATCACTCGGCTCCGCGACCGAGGTAAACCCGCTCTCACCACTCCGCCGGGATGCGCCCACCCCGGCTGACCGCGATCCGCAGGACGTCCGCCAACGACTCGGCGGCCCGCGTGAGTGCGAACCGCACGGCCCGCTCCCCCGCGTTGGGGTCACTGAGCAGGGCCCGCGCCCCCTTCCCCGAACGATGTCCTGAGGCGTCGACTGTCCTACGATCGGCTCCGTGACATGGCGGTGTTCCCGTCCCCGTCCGGGACAGCAAGGCCCCGACGACCCGCCCGCTGGTCTTCTCGGCGTCGTCCTGGTCCGCGTTCGTGGAGCGGGTCAAAGGTGAAGCCGGAGTGAACACCATCGGGTGAAGTAGACGGGAAACCGGGCCGGGACGGGGAGCGATCCGGTCACGGTGACGTCATGGCAGAGATCACGGTCACCGACCCCTTGGCAGCTCAGCAGCTCGCCGATCCGTCCCGGGTGCGTGGACAATCCGCGCGGGGGTGAGCGCGACTATGGTCGTAGACACGACGCGTCGAAGGAGGACATCGGTCATGGCTGCTCACGCTGCGGAACCCGAGTCGGTTGTCCCTCCCATGCCCGAGCGGACCCCGAAGGCGCTGCGCCAGGCCATCGCCCAGCACACGCCCGAGCTTCTCCCCGACTTCGACGAGCACTGGAAGTGGGCGATCGCTGACGCATACGACATCGGTCCCGTGCCGGCGTTCATGGCCCGCTGGTGGTGCGAGTACGGGATCGCCCGTGATCCGCAGCTCGACGCCCGTGTGACCGAGCTCCAGCACCGTGCCGCAGAGGCGACCGACATCGCTGAGGCCAAAGCTCTGATCGACGAGGTGGCGAAGATTCGCTACGGTACGCGGAAGCTGGAGCCCGGCGAGTGACCGATGAGTTCATGGGGCCGCCTTGGCAGATGGACTGGCGGCTCGATGCCCTCGTGGGCCGTGATGCGCTGCCCGAGAAAGCGCGGAACGTGGTTGACGAGGCGCGCGCCGAGCTGGTCACTGCCAAGGACCCGTATTTCCGGGGGATCGACGCCGATGGCGACCTCCCAGGGGGCATGCGCGTCGAGCCGGTGCGGTCCAGCGACCCCAAGGGGCCGCGCATCCTGTACTTCGACAAGGGCTATGGCTGGCTGGTCTACAGCTTCGATCGGCGCATCCAGGATCCGCAGATCCTGGTGTACGAGGTCTTCTGGCAGGAAGCTGAGCCGAGTTGAGCTCCCTACACCGCCTCCGGCGGCGGAGTAGCCGCCCCCGGCAGCCGTACCGTAGCCACCGTGCCGCCGCCCTCCGCGCGGGCCAACGTGACCTCGCCGCCAGCCTGTTGGACCGTACGGGCGACGATCGACAGGCCCAGGCCGGAACCCGGCAGGGCGCGCGCTGAAGGTGAGCGCCAGAAGCGGTCGAAGACGTGGGCGATCTCGTCGGTCGGGATGCCGGGCCCGTGGTCGCGGACCGTGAGGACACCGGCCGCGAGCTGGACCTCGATCGTGCCGCCCTCGGGGCTGAACTTCACCGCGTTGTCCAGGATGTTGACCACCGCCCGCTCCAGTGCCGACGGTTCCCCCCGGACGAACCAGGGCTGGATGTCCGCCGTGATCGTCAGCTCGGGGCCGCGCAGCCGGGCCCGGCGCAGGGCCGACTCCACCGTGTCCTCCAGGGCGACCATCTGGACGCGTTCGCCGCGCTGGCCCTCCGAGCGTGACAACTCCTGCAAGTCGCCTATCAGGGCGGCCAGTTCGGTCATCTGGGCCTTCACCGAGGCGAGGAGCGCCTTGCGATCGGTCTCGGGGATCGGGCGGCCCGTCTCCTCGCTGCGGGTGAGGAGTTCGATGTTGGTGCGGAGGGAGGTGAGGGGAGTGCGGAGTTCGTGGCCGGCGTCGGCGATCAACTGCTGTTGCAACTCGTGGGAGTTGGCGAGCGAAGACGTCATCGAGTTGAAGGAGCGGGACAGACGGGCGATCTCGTCCTCGCTGTCCTGCTCCACCGGGATGCGGATGCTCAAGTCCTCTGTACGAGCGACGTGTTCGACGGCCTCGGTGAGTTTGTCGACAGGGCGCAGGCCCGCTCGGGCGACCGCCAGGCCGGCGGCTCCGGCGCCGATGACTCCGATGCCGGAGACGAGGAGGAGGATCAGGGCGAGATCGTTGAGGGTGTTCTGCGTGCCGTTCAGGGGTACGGCGATGACCAGCCCGATATGGGGTCCGATCTCCCCGGTGTCCGTGACGAGGCGACCCAGCGGCCGGATCATCACGCGCACTTCGGTTCCGTCCGCGGCGGTGCCGTTGCGGAAGTGGATACGGCTGGTGTCCCCGTTCTTGATCGCGTTCTTGTCGGACTGGGTGACCTCAACAGTGCCCGTGGAATCGTCGAAGACGCAGACCTTTCCGCTCTCCGTGACCAGTTGGGAGTAGTTGTTCCGGAAGAGACCGTCGCCCTGCGGGGTTTTGGAGCAGTATTCGAGGGCGGTCCTGGCCTGCTCGACCTGTCCGGGCCCCCTCATTCCCCTCTGCAGGTCAGTGTTGAGCTGGTCGTACAACTTCCCCTGCACGATGAACCAGCACGTCACCGAAACCGCCGCCACCGCGAACGCCACAGCGGCAGCGACCAGCATCGACAGCCGCGCCCGGATCGGCAGGGTACGGAACCGGCGTACCAGCCTGCTCATTCCGCGCCACCCTGCCGCAGCACATACCCCACGCCCCGCACCGTGTGGACGAGGCGCGGCTCGCCGCCCGCCTCCGTCTTGCGGCGCAGATACATGACGTACACGTCGAGGGAGTTGGAGGAGGGCTCGAAGTCGAAGCCCCAGACCGCCTTCAGGATCTGTTCCCGCGTGAGGACCTGGCGCGGGTGGGCCAGGAACATCTCCAGCAGCGTGAACTCCGTGCGGGTCAGTTCCACCGCCCGGTCGCCGCGCGTGACATCGCGTGTCGCGAGGTCCATGCGCAGGTCGGCGAAGGTCAGCGCATCGTCCTCCGGGATGTTGCCCGCCGAGGCGGCCGCCGCGTAGGAGCTGCGGCGCAGGAGTGCACGTACGCGGGCGAACAGCTCGTCCAGTTCGAAGGGCTTGACCAGGTAGTCGTCCGCTCCCGCGTCCAGTCCCGTCACCCGGTCACCGACCGTGTCCCGGGCCGTCAGCATCAGGATCGGGGTCGTCGTGCCCGCGCCGCGCATACGGCGGGCCGCTGTGAGGCCGTCCATCCTCGGCATCTGGATGTCCAGGACGACCAGGTCGGGCTGGTACGCGGTCGCCTTCTCCAGGGCGTCCGCGCCGTCGACCGCGACCTCCGTGTCGTACCCCTCGAAGGCGAGGCTGCGCTGGAGTGCTTCACGCACTGCCGGCTCGTCGTCGACGATCAGGATGCGCTGGGTGTCACGGTCGCCTTCGGCGGGGCTCATGGGCGTGGATTCCTCGGGTGCGGTGGGACGTGCAGGGCGCCTTCAGCCTCGCACGTTTCCGGTCTGCTGCGGGGAAAAAGGATCAGCCGTGGAAAGGATCAGCTGCGTGCGGTACGGCGGCTGCGTGCCGTTGCCCGCCGGGGGGCCGCCGTGCGCGTGACCGTTGCCACCTCGGGCGCCCGGGTCGTCGCCGTCGGCGCGTGCAGGGCGAAGGCCACGCCGAGGGCGAGGTCCAGAGCGGCCGGGCCGGTGGCCGCCGTGCCGGCGGTCAGCTTGTGCGAAACCTGCTTGATCATGACGTACCCCTGTCTCTGTTTCTCGTGCGTCAGTGCGTGTGTGAGTGCGTCAGGTGGTGGAGCCCGAGCGCAGCGTCGCCAGGTCGGACTTGACGGTGTTGATCGGGATCGCGAAGCCCAGGCCCGCGCTGCCCGCGTCCGACGAGGACGAACTCGCTGAGTACATCGCGGAGTTGATGCCGATGATGTTGCCGTTCATGTCGATGAGCGCGCCGCCGGAGTTGCCGGGGTTGAGGGACGCGTCCGTCTGGATCGCCTTGTACGTCGTCGTGGACGTACCGGTGTCGCCGTTGAACTGCTGGCCGCCGAACTCGAACGGCCAGCCGCCGCTCCCGCCGCCCTGCTGTTGCTGCTGGCCCTGGCTCTCCTCCGTGGCGACGGTGACGTCACGGTTGAGGGCGGACACGATGCCGCTGGTGACCGTGCCGGTCAGGCCCTCGGGGGAGCCGATCGCCACGACCTCGTCGCCGACCTGGACGCCGGCGGAGTCGCCGAGGGTCGCCGCCTTCAGACCGGAGGCGTTGTCCAGCTTGATGAGGGCCAGGTCCTTCTTGCTGTCGGTGCCGACGACCTGCGCGGTGTAGGTCTTGCCGTCGCTCGTCGACACCTTGATCGACGAGGCGCCGGAGATGACGTGGTTGTTGGTGATGATCTCGCCGTCGGACGTGATGATCACGCCGGAACCGGTCGACTCACCGGAGTTCGAGGTCGCGTTGATCTCGACGATGCTCGGGCTGACCGCCGTGGCGACCCCGGAGACCGTGCCCTTGGCGCTCGACGGCACCACGCTGGTGCTGGTGCTGCTGGAGGTGACGGCGGAGTCCGAGTTGGTCAGCTCCTGGATGCCGTACGCCGTGCTGCCGCCTATCGCCGCGGCGACGATCGCCACGGCGGCGAGGAGGGCGAAGGGGCCCTTCGCGCGCTTCTTGCGCCCGGCGGGGGCGGCGGTGTCGGCGGGGGGCTCCGCGAGAAGGGTGGCGGTGGCCGCGGGCGGCTCTTCCGTGGCCTGCCGGCCGTACGGAGCCTGCGGAGCCTGGGTCTGGGCCTGGACCTGTGCCGGTTCCTGGTACGAGGGCTGCTGGACCGTCGGCGGCTCGTACGCCGGCGGGGGCGGCCACTCCGGGTTCACAGGGGAAGAGGCGACGTGCTGCTGGGGGTACGCGGACTGCGGCTCGTGGCCCTGGGGGGTCTCGTACTCGCCGCTGCGGCGGAAGCTCTCGGTCATGGAACAGAGCTTGTCGCCCCAGCATGAGAGCTGGCTGAGGGCTCCCTGAGAAGCCCGACAGAAGCTCGTATGCCCGAAATAAAGACGTGCGGGGACTGCGGAATCCGCTACTCGCAGCCGCAGGAACGCCGTATCACCAGCCGCGACGGGAACAGCTTCAACCGCTCGCGCCGCGCACCCGCCACCCGTACCCCGTCGTCGAGGACCAGGTCCACGGCCGCGCGGGCCATGCCCGAGCGGTCGGAGGCGATGGTCGTGAGAGGCGGGTCCGCCAGGGCCGCTTCCTTGATGTCGTCGAAGCCGGCCACCGCCAGCTCGCCGGGAACGTCGATACGCAGCTCGCGGGCCGCACGCAGCAGGCCGATCGCCTGGTCGTCGGTGGAGCAGAAGATGGCCGGCGGACGGCGCTTCGGGTCGGCGAGGATTTCGAGGGCCGCCTTGTAGGCGTCGTACCGGTTGTAGAGAACCTCGAAGAGGCGGCCCTCCGTGGAGACGCCCGCCTCGTCCATCGCGCGCCGCCAGCCCTGGACGTGGTCGGAGACCGGGTCGCCGACCGCGGGGGTCTCGGCGATGCCGCCCATACAGGCGACGTACTCGTAGCCGTGCTCCAGCAGATGGCGGACGGCGAGGTGGGCGCCGCCGAGGTCGTCCGTGACGACGGCGACGTCGTCGATGGCCTCGGGGCGTTCGTGCAGAAGGACGACCCGGGCGTCCCAGGCCTCGATCTCCGCCGCCGCGTTGTCGTTCAGGGCGTGGCTGACCAGGATCAGCCCGGAGACCCGCATACCGAGGAAGGCCCGCAGATAGTGGACCTCGCGCTCGGCGACGTAGTCGGAGTTGCCGACCAGCACCATCTTTCCGCGCTCGGACGCGGCCTGTTCGACCGCGTGCGCCATCTCCCCGAAGAAGGGCTGGCGCGCGTCCGGCACGATCAGGCCTATGAGGTCCGTGCGCCGCGACGCCATCGCCTGGGCGACCCGGTCGGGCCGGTAGCTCAGTTCCTTGATCGCGGCGAGGACACGCTCGCGCGTGGCCGGGGCAACCGGCCGGGGTCCGTTGTTGATGACATAGCTGACGACGGCGGTGGAGGTACCCGCCAGCCGAGCCACATCATCCCTAGTCACCTTGGCCACGCGCGGAGTCTACGCGGATGGACCCGCTCTGGGCAGGGCGTGAGAAGTTCGTTCCACCCGCCCGGAGCGTGGACCATGCCGTGCGCCGTCACCCGGTCACCGTCGGTCACGCCTCGGCGGTGACCTCGGACGACTCGTCGGCAGCGTCCAGGGCCGCCGTATCGCCCGTGGCGCCCGCCTCGTCCGACTTTGCGAGGGCGGCCTTGGCCTTCGCCTCGTCGCCGCCGCGGTCGCCCTTCTCCGGCGTAACGAATCGATAACCGACGTTCCGGACGGTCCCGATCAGCGACTCGTGCTCGGGCCCGAGCTTCGCCCGCAGCCGTCGCACGTGCACATCGACCGTACGGGTGCCACCGAAGTAGTCGTAGCCCCAGACCTCCTGGAGGAGCTGTGCGCGCGTGAAGACGCGGCCCGGGTGCTGCGCGAGGTACTTGAGGAGCTCGAACTCCTTGAAGGTGAGGTCGAGGACCCGGCCCTTCAGCTTCGCGCTGTACGTCGCCTCGTCGACCGAGAGGTCGCCGTTGCGGATCTCCATGGGGGAGTCGTCGTTGACGATCTGCTGGCGCCCCATGGCGAGCCGCAGTCGTGCCTCGACCTCGGCGGGCCCGGCGGTGTCCAGCAGGACATCGTCGATACCCCAGTCGGCGGTGACGGCCGCGAGGCCGCCCTCGGTGACGACGAGGATGAGAGGACAGCCCGGTCCGGTGGAACGCAGCAGCTGGCACAGGCTGCGCACCTGCGGGAGGTCCCGCCGGCCGTCGATCAGGATGACGTCGGCACCTGGGGTGTCGACGAGAGCGGGTCCCTCGGCCGGAGCCACGCGCACGTTGTGCAGCAGCAGGCCGAGAGCGGGAAGCACCTCCGTCGACGGCTGGAGGGCATTGGTCAGCAGGAGCAGTGAACTCATCGCGTCCCACCCACCCGGATAGTCGTCGTCATACGGTCGTGCATGTTTCGCTCGCCCATAACGTCTGGTTCCTCCTCGGTCCCTGCGAGGACGTCTGCGGCACTGCTGTGCGATCTACGTGCTGTACACCTGCGGTTTCCTGGAGCGTCCCGCTTCGTATACAACGCCACCGAAAGCACAAAAGGACTCGGGGGCTGCGCTGCCCGAGTCCTCTGCCCAGCAGAATAGCCCACATGAGCACTGGTCCGGCAGGTCATGTGACGCGATCTTTCGCCGTCCCGAACTCTGAGACGACTGATCGCACTCCTCCGCGGAGGTTTCTGACCACCGACGACGGGGTGACGATCGATGCCGTATACGAGCCGGGGGGCGTTGTATACGACGCCTCGGCGCCATCTTCCGATCATCTCGTGTTCGTCGTCGCGCACGGTTTCACGGGGGATGTGGACCGGCCGCACGTGCGTCGTGTGGCGGAGGCGTTCGCGCAGTACGGGGCCGTCGTGACGTTCTCCTTCCGGGGACACGGGGCCTCGGGCGGACGCTCGACGGTCGGCGACCGCGAGGTCCTCGATCTGGCCGCCGCGGTCCGCTGGGCACGTGAGCTCGGGCACACCCGGGTGGCCACGGTCGGTTTCTCGATGGGGGGCTCGGTGGTCCTGCGGCACGCGGCGCTGTACGGAAGCGCCAGCCGGCGGGAGCATGGGGGGCGCACGGAGGCGGCATCGGACGTGGTGGTTTCGGTGAGTGCGCCGGCCCGCTGGTACTACCGGGGTACGGCCCCCATGCGGCGCGTGCACTGGCTGGTGACCCGTCCCGAGGGACGCCTGGTGGGCCGCTACGGACTCCGTACGCGCATCCACCACCGGGACTGGGACCCGGTACCCCTCTCCCCGGTGGAGGCGGTGCCGCGGATAGCGCCGGCGCCCCTGCTGATCGTGCACGGCGACCGGGACGGCTACTTTCCTGTGGACCACCCCCGGATGCTCGCGGAGGCGGCCGGGGACGCGGCCGAGCTGTGGCTGGAACCAGGGATGGGCCACGCGGAGCACGCGGCGCAGGACGGGCTGCTGCGGCGCATCGGGGGCTGGGCTGTCGCAAAGGCGGGCTAGCCTGAACGCTGTCACAGCCGATTGATTGAGGAAGCAGAGATGCCAAAGGTCACGGTGCGCTACTGGGCCGCCGCGAAGGCCGCGGCCGGGGTCGCCGAGGAGCCGTACGACGCGGCCACCCTCGCCGAGGCGCTCGACGCGGTCCGCGAGCGACACCCCGGCGAACTCGTCCGCGTCCTGCGCCGATGCTCGTTCCTCATCGACGGTGACCCCGTGGGCACCCGCGAACATGAGACGGTACGGCTGGCCGAGGGCGGCACGGTCGAGGTGCTCCCGCCGTTCGCAGGAGGGTGAGCGAAGCGCTATGAGCGACCAGCAGCCGTACGGGCAGCAGCATTACGGCGAGTCGTACGAGGGGTACGACCCGTATCAGCAGCAGTACGAGCAGCAGTACGAGCCCCAACAGCAGCCCCAGCCCCAGCCCCAGCCGCAGGCCTGGCCCGGGCAGCAGCAGGTGTACGACGATGCGCAGGCGCAGCAGTACACGCAGCAGTGGCAGGGGCAGACCTGGGAGACCCAGATGCAGGCCCCGGTGACGGCCGCCCCGGTCGCCCCGGCCGCGGTGGCGCAGGTGCCGGAGACTCCGTACCTGCCGGCGCAGGGAGCCGGCGGAGGTGCGGCGGACGCCGGGTCCGGATACGGGCCCGCCACGGTCGCGGGCAACGCGCGGATCACCGATGCGCAGCGGGCCCGGCTGGAGGGACGTTCGCCGATCATCGAGCCGGGGATGCAGCCCGCCGCCCTCACGGCTGTGCTGGGGCTGCTGTTGTCGGGTACGGCGGCCGTCGGCTCGTACGCGCTGGTCGTGCCGCTCGTCATTCTCCAGGCGGTCACGGCGGCGGGCTGGTTCCGGCTGAACGGTATGTGGCCCGCCCGGCAGGGCATCGCCCTCGCCTTCGCGGGCGCGCTGACGGCGGACGTGGCGTTGCTGGCGGCGGGGCGCGAGAACGCGCCGGCGGCGATCCTCGGCACGCTCGGGGCCTGGGTTCTGCTGACCCTGGTCCTGCAGCTGCGGTCCCACGCGGACCCGGACACACGGATGTACGGCCTGATGGCGACGGTCGCCTCGGCGGCGCTGGCGATCATCGCGGCGGGGCACCTCGCGGCGGACGCGGACGCGGTGACCGTCGGGGCGGCTGCGGTCGCGGTGGCCGTGCTCGCCCGGGCGTTGCCGCTGCCGACGCCGGCGTCGGTGGTCGTTGCCCTGCTGGCGGCTGCGGGGGCCGGGGTCGCGGTCGGGGGGATGACGGAGCTGGGGAGCGGGGGAGCGCTGCTGGGGGTTGCGGCGGGGGCCTGTGCGCTCGTCGGACACAGGGTGGCGAGCTACGACTACCCGTCGAGGTTCGTGCACTTCACGGCGGGGGTGGCGCTGCCGCTGGCGGCGGCTGCACCGGCGG
The DNA here is from genome assembly GCF_033441795.1 of Streptomyces sp. ADMS. NCBI lineage: Bacteria > Bacillati > Actinomycetota > Actinomycetes > Kitasatosporales > Streptomycetaceae > Streptomyces > Streptomyces sp. ADMS. The sequence continues at coordinate 27,737 of NZ_JAVFVX010000100.1, forward strand.
TGTATCTGGTGGGGCGGGCGTTGGCCTGAGGGGTGTTTCCCACTCACCCGCCCTGGGTGCTGCTTCAGCGCGGCCCCAGGGGCGTTTGACGCGTCCGGCGTTCGGGGCGGGAGGTTGTCGCAGTCCAGGTCGT
>NZ_JAVFVX010000101.1:0-27351 GCF_033441795.1 Streptomyces sp. ADMS
CCTCGGTGACGTTGATGCGGTCACCCCGGAACATGGCATCCCGCAGCCCGAACACGTCCGTCGCGACGGCCAGTTCGCGCAGCAGCCGCAGTGACTCGTCGGTGACGAGGTGCTTGGAGTAGTCAATGTGCAGGTCACCGACCTGGAGCGTGTATCCGGCGCCGCGCCCGGGGTCGGCCGCGAACAGGTCCCGCAGATGGGTGTCCGCCAGCTCCTCGCGGTGTTTGGCCAGAGCCGTCCACTCGGGCGTCTGGTTGAGCCTTGTACGGCTGTCTGCGTTCATCTCGGACTTCCGCCTCTTTCCTGCCTGGGCCCCCGCTGCCAGTCCCAACCTAATTGATCAGCGCGTTTATCGAGCTGTCGTCGTACCGTCGTCCGGTCCAACAACAAATACGTCCTCACCGGCAGATACGTCTTCGCCGGCAGATATGTCTTCGCCCACAGATACGTCCGGCTTCAGCGCCGGTATCAGTACGGCGACCGACAGGACGAAGAAGGCGGCGGCAAGCAACGCCGGCGTGTTGAGTCCCCAGACTGTCGCGACGGCTCCGCCCAGCAGCGCGCCCAGGGGTGCTCCGGCGACCGCCAGTGTGCGGAAGGCCGAGCTGACCCGGCCCAGCATCGCGGCGGGACTGCGGCTCTGCATCAGGGTCGTCGTGTTGACGTTCCACACCATCCCCATGAGCCCGAACACGGCCAGGGCGGCCACCAGCGCGGCCAGGCTGCGCACCGAGCCCATGACGACCAGCGCGCCGATCTGCACCGTACCGGCGAGCAGGACGGCCCGTATCCGCCCGAGTCGGCCGACCAGCCAGGTGTTCAGTACGCCCCCGGCGAGGCTGCCTACGGTGTACGCGGTCATCGCCGCCGCATATCCCCCGTTGCCCGCGTCCAGCCAGTCGGTGACCAGCAGGACGATGGTGGCGATGAGGGCGCCCATGCCCACGTTGCACAGCGCCGTGGCCGCGCACAGGCCACGCAGCGGCCCGTCGTGCCACAGGGTGCGCAGGCCGGCCGTGATCTCCGCGCGCAGGGTGCTGCCCGACGCTCTCGGTGCCCGCGCAGCCACATCGGGCCGCAGCGAGGCGACCAGGGCCGCCCCGACCAGGAAGGTGACGGCGTCGGCCGCGAAGGGGACGGCCGCGCCCAGGGCGATGAGGAGGGGCACCACCGGCCCGGCCAGCAGACCGCCGGCGATGCGCTGGCCGGTCATCAGACGGGCGTTCGCGCCGCCGAGCGCCGCCCTGTCGACCAGGGCCGGCAGCAGGGCCGTCGAGGCGTTGTCGAAGAGGGTCTGGAGCGTGGTCAGCGCGAAGACGAGCGCGATGAGCAGGCCGATCGAGGCGTGCCCGAGGCCGACGGCCACGGCGAAGCAGGCGACCAGCAGCCCTCGTACCGCATCCACCGTCCACATGGCGCGACGTTGGTCGACCCGGTCCGCGACGGCTCCGCCGAGCAGTCCGAAGACGAGCCACGGCAGATAGCCGCAGGCCGTCACGGAGGCGATGAGCAGGGGCTTGTCGGTGAGTGTCGTGGCGAGCAGGGGCAGCGCGGCCGTGCGCAGCGCGTCGCCGAAGCTGGAGAGTACGGCGGCGCTCCACAGCCGTCCGAATCCCCCGCGCCACGCGGGCACACACGCTCCCGCCGTCTCGACCGTCGTCACAACTCCCCCTCGCGGTTCTTCGGTTCACAAACCGTAGAGGGCACCACTGACAATCGGCCGGGGAGCTGGTGGGCGACGCCCCGTCAAACGGGTCCGGCCAGGCACCTCTCGGTGCCTGGCCGGCCGTCGACTTCTAGATCTCGCCCCGCAGTTTGGCGAGCGCCTCGGCGAGGATCGCCTCACCGTCCGCGTCGCTGCGCCGCTCCCGTACATACGCCAGGTGCGTCTTGTACGGCTCGGTGCGCGGCGGGGCCGGCGGGTTGTCCCGGTCCTGTCCGGCGGGAAAGCCGCAGCGCGGGCAGTCCCAGGTGTCGGGGACCTGCGCGTCGCTGGCGAAGCTGGGCTGCGTCTCGTGCCCGTTGGAGCACCAGAAGGAGATGCGCAGCCGTGGCGCGGACTCGCCACGCTCGGCCTCGCCCATCGGCCCCGCCCCGACCCGGCTTCCCCGGATCGCGTTGCCACTTGCCACGGTCGTAACTCCCTGCGTAATGGTGCCGCGAAGCGAGTCGGCGTTTTCGCTTCGTTGCGAGCGCCTCAGTCTACGTAAGGCCCAACGCGCGTCCAGTGCTTCGAGTTACAGGCCCCACACCAAGACGCAAGCCCCATGATAGGCCGCCCTTGGCGGGGCGTACCGAACATGGGGCCTTACGTGCGGAATGTGCGTGCGTAATGTGCTGTCGTACCGGTATTTGACGACCGGTGTCAGCCACTGATCAGTTGTTCACCTTCATCAAGATGCCGAGTACGACGATGCACGCGAACCACAGCAGACCGAGCACCACAGTGATGCGGTCGAGGTTACGCTCGGCGACCGAGGAGCCGCCGACGGACGACTGCATGCCGCCACCGAACATGTCGGAGAGGCCGCCGCCCTTCCCCTTGTGCATCAGCACCAGCAGCATCAGCAGCAGGCTGAAGACGATCAGGGCGATCGAGAACCCCAAAACCACGGCTGGACCAACTTCCTCGGATTCTGATGGACGACGGGGCCGGAACTCTCATTCGGAACGCTCGGCGCACCAAATACTAGTTTCGGCCCCGCCAGGGTACGACGGATCTCCGCTAGCGCATACTCACTGGTCGCGGAACCGAACGATCTTGACGAACTCGTCGGCGTCCAGCGAGGCACCGCCGACCAGTGCGCCGTCGATGTCGGGCTTCGCCATGATCTCGGCGACGTTCCCGGACTTCACCGAGCCGCCGTACTGGATGCGTACGGCGTCGGCGACGTCCTGGGAGTAGAGCTCGGCGAGCTTCGCGCGGATCGCCGCGCAGACCTCCTGCGCGTCGTCGGAGCCGCAGACCTTGCCGGTGCCGATGGCCCAGACGGGCTCGTAGGCGATGACGACGGTGTCGGCCTGCTCGGCCGGGAGGTCCTTGAGGCCGCCCTCGACCTGCGCGAGCGTGTGGGAGACGTGGTTGCCCGCCTCGCGGACCGCCAGCTCCTCGCCGACGCACAGGATCGGGGTGAGGCCGTGCTTGTAGGCGGCCTTCACCTTGGCGTTGACGAGCTCGTCGGTCTCGTTGTGGTACTGGCGTCGCTCCGAGTGACCGATCGCCACGTAGGTGCACTTGAGCTTGGCCAGCATCGGGCCCGAGATCTCGCCCGTGTAGGCGCCCGTGTCGTGCGCGGAGATGTCCTGGGCGCCGTATTTGATCTTGAGCTTGTCGCCGTCCACCAGGGTCTGTACGGAGCGCAGGTCGGTGAAGGGCGGCAGGACCGCGACCTCACAGGCGTCGTAGTCCTTGTCCGCGAGGGCGAAAGCGAGTTTCTGGACGTGGGCGATGGCCTCAAGGTGGTTGAGGTTCATCTTCCAGTTGCCCGCCATCAGCGGCGTGCGAGTGGTCATGTGCGGGGTCAGCCTTCCAGTGCGGCGAGGCCGGGGAGCGTCTTGCCCTCAAGGTATTCGAGGGAGGCGCCGCCACCGGTCGAGATGTGGCCGAATGCGTTCTCGTCGAAGCCCAGGATGCGCACGGCGGCGGCGGAGTCTCCGCCGCCGACGACCGTGAAGGCCGGGGAGTCGAGGAGTGCCTGGGCGACCGCCTTGGTGCCCTCGGCGTAGTCGGGGTGTTCGAAGACGCCCATGGGACCGTTCCAGAAGACGGTGGCGGCGTCGGCGAGCTTGGAGGCGTACAGCGTGCTGGACTCCGGACCGATGTCCAGGCCCATCTGGTCGGCGGGCATGGCGTCCGCGGCGACGGTGGTGGGGTTCGCGGGAGCCTTGGTCTTCAGGTCCGGGAACGCGGAGCCGACCCTCACGTCGACGGGGAGGACCAGCTCGACGCCGTTCTTCTCCGCGCGCTCGACGTACTCCGTGACGGCCGGGAGCTGGTCCTCCTGGACGAGGGAGGCACCGATCTCGTACCCCTTGGCCTTGAGGAAGGTGAACACCATGCCGCCACCGATGAGGATGCGGTCGGCCTTGCCGAGCAGCTGGTCGATGACGGCGAGTTTGTCGGAGACCTTGGCTCCGCCCAGCAAGACGACGTACGGCCGCTTGACGTCCTCGGTGAGCTTCTTGAGGACGCCGACCTCGGTGGCGATGAGGTAGCCGGCGTAGTGCGGCAGGCGGGCCGGCAGGTCGAGGACCGAGGCGTGCCCGCGGTGCACGGCGCCGAAGCCGTCGCCCACGTAGACATCGGCGAGGGCGGCCAGCCGGTCGGCGAACTCGCCGCGCTCGGTGTCGTCCTTCGACGTCTCACCGGCGTTGAAGCGCAGGTTCTCGAGCACCGCGACCTGGCCGGGCCGGAGGCCGTTCACGGCGTCGTGGGCGGCGGGGCCGACGGTGTCCTGGGCGAAGGCCACGGGGGCGTCCAGGAGTTCACCGAGGCGCTCGGCGGCGGGCAGCAGCGAGAAGACGGGGTCCGGGGCGCCCTTGGGACGGCCGAGATGGGAGGCGACGACGACCTTGGCGCCGGCACCGGCGAGGGCCTTGACGGTGGGCAGGACGGCCCGGATGCGGCCGTCGTCGGTGATGACGCCGTCGGCCAGCGGCACGTTGAGGTCGGCGCGGACGAAGACCCGCTTGCCGTCGACTCCTTCGGCGAGGAGTTCGTCGATCGTCTTCATGAAGGGGACTCCTAGGGATAGCTCTATTGTCCGGGAGGGGCTGGATCGATCAGCACGCGCCACAGGGCTCGGGCAACGCCGCGTCGCGTTGCCCGAGCCCTGTGCTCACATCGAAGTGCCTGCTCCGGTACTCAGAGCTGGTTACCGACGAAGACCGTGAGGTCGACGAGGCGGTTGGAGTAGCCCCACTCGTTGTCGTACCAGCCGATGATCTTCACGCTGTTGCCCTGCACCATGGTCAGGGAGGAGTCGAAGGTGCAGGAGGCCGGCCAGTTGACGATGTCCGAGGAGACGATCGCGTCCTCGGTGTAGTCCAGGTAGCCCTTCAGCTCACCCTGGGCGGCCTTCTGGAACGCGGCGTTGACCTCTTCCCTGGTCACCACGCGCTCCGTCTCGACGACCAGGTCGGTGACGGATCCCGTCGGGACCGGCACACGCATCGCCATGCCGTTGAGCTTGCCCGCCAGCTCCGGGATGACCAGGCCGAGGGCCTTGGCCGCACCGGTGCTCGCCGGAATGATGTTCTCGGCGGCGGCGCGGGCGCGGCGCAGGTCCTTGTGCGGGAAGTCCTGGAGGCGCTGGTCGCTGGTGTAGGCGTGGACCGTGGTCATCAGGCCCGAGACGATGCCGAAGTTCTCCAGGAGAACCTTGGCCATCGGCGCCACACAGTTGGTGGTGCACGAGGCGTTGGAGATGATGTGGTGGTTCGCCGCGTCGTACTTGTCCTCGTTGACGCCGAGCACGATCGTGATGTCCTCGTCCGAGGCCGGAGCCGAGATGAGGACCTTCTTGGCTCCACCGGCGATGTGCTTCGCGGCGTCGGCCTTCTTGGTGAAGATGCCGGTCGACTCGATGACGATGTCGACGCCCAGCTCACCCCAGGGGATGTCGGCCGGGTCGCGCTCGGAGAGCACCTTGATGGTGTGACCGTCGACCGTGATCGTGTCGGCGGTGTGCGACACCTCGGCCTTGAGACGGCCCAGGATGGTGTCGTACTTGAGCAGGTGAGCGGTGGTCGCGGTGTCACCCAGGTCGTTGACAGCCACGATCTCGATGTCAGCACCCTGCTCCAGCAGCGCGCGGAAGTAGTTACGACCGATGCGGCCAAAGCCGTTGATGCCTACGCGGATCGTCACGAACCGATCTCCTCGTTAGGTACGCCGGCTTTCGATGCCGGCGAGTTGTATGGGATGTCCCCGACCGCCTACGACCCTACCTCCCTGAGGCCCCGGTGGTGACATCGAGATGACCCATACACGGCAGGACGGTCCGTACCCGCCAGTAGGGGTACGGACCGCCCAGGTTGTGCACCGCGACAACCCGATCGGAATCGGCGCGATTACCTGATGAACCGGATGAACCTGATGAACGGGGCTGGTCAGTTCTTCAGCGCGGCCAGTGCCTTGCCGAGGAGTGCCTTCCGGTCGGCCGCCGCGGTGACGTGCTCCAGACCGAAGCCCAGCAGCAAAATGTCACCGGTGGTGACTGCTCCGTATGTCTTGAACAGTTCGCACGACAGACCCCAGTCCCTGATGACCGCGGGGCTGCCCGCGGGCGGTCCGGGGGTGCTCCAGGCGCCCAGCGACGTCTCGAAGCCCTCGGCCGCGCCCGCCGTGCCGCCGATCACGACGGTGGCGTTGTCGGGGAGGCCACCTGCCAGCCGACGCCGTAGAGAAGCAGTTCGGCGGCGGAGTGGTAGTTGATGCCGTACTCGAAACCGCTGCGCTTCTCGAAGGCGTCGAGGGCCTTGGTCTCGGGCTCCGAGTTGGGGCCGGCGCCGCGGTAGGTCCGGCTGGTGGGGAACGGGGACGAACCATCGTCGTCGTAGCCCCGCTTGAAGGCGAAGTTGCGGTTGAGGTCGACGCCGTCGCCGATGGTGTGGGCGCCGTCGCCGTTGACGTCCCGCATGTTCTTGCGCCACTGGCGGTCGGCGTCGGGCTGGTGCGCGAAGTCGTAGCCGTCGGGATTCACGGAGAGGACGAACCACAGTTCGGCCGTGTCGACGACCTTCTCGATGCGCTGGTCCTTGGAGTAGTTGTCCAAGTGGTGGTGCATCAGGCGCCGGGTCATCTCCGGCGTGATCCATTCGTGGACGCGCGCCTTACATAATCGCTCATCCCGCATACAAGTTCGGCCAGGTCGAACCAAGGCTAGCCACTTGGCTCGAAGGGCATGCTCCACTGCATACGGTCTTACACGGGGCCGCGTTGCACTCGGTCCGGCGCCGGCGTTCGGCGCCTCCACATCACCGGAGGATGGTGCGGGGCTTCGCCGACGTCCCTGGCCGGAACGAGCCACGCGGTCTTCCAGAGACCCCGCCCGCCCAGAACCGGACCGCGCCCATGAGACGCGCCGCTGCCCGGGCGCGAAAGCGGGTGACCAGCCCGTCCAAGACCGTTCGGGACGGAGCCGCTGAGGGGACGAGGTCCCGCCCAGTGCCCAGGAACGGTATCTGCTCCTTCGTGAGGAGCCCTCCGTGCGGCGGTGCCCGCCGTCGAGGCCGCTACGTCGGCCTGGGCGTCGAGCACCGCCGCAAGCAACCCAGCCTGAGCGCGCCGACAGCGAGGATCGTTCTCGCTCTTCGTCTCATGAACCCCCCTAGCGATGACCCGCCACAATGGCGGACAGGTGCCAGGCCCATGACAGTTCATGATCCAGTCAAGGGTGCCCCAAGGCCGGGCAAACGCCGGTGCCGGTACCCGAAGCGGGCACCGGCACCGGCGTGTTGAGGGCCCATCAGCCTCCTTTGAGGCTTCGTCAGCCCGCGTCGGCCATCTCCTCGGTGAGGTTGGACTCCGTCCCCGGAATGCCGAGGTCCTGGGCCCGCTTGTCGGCCATGGCGAGCAGCCGGCGGATCCGGCCCGCGACGGCGTCCTTGGTCAGCGGCGGGTCGGCGAGGGCACCCAGCTCCTCCAGGGAGGCCTGCTTGTGGTCCATGCGCAGCCGGCCGGCCGCCGCGAGGTGCTCGGGGACCTCGTCCGCCAGGATCTCCAGCGCGCGCTGGACCCGGGCGCCCGCGGCGACGGCCGCGCGTGCCGAGCGTCGCAGGTTGGCGTCGTCGAAGTTGGCGAGGCGGTTCGCGGTGGCGCGGACCTCGCGGCGCATCCGCCGCTCCTCCCAGGCCAGCACCGACTCGTGCGCGCCGAGCCGGGTGAGGAGCGCGCCGATCGCGTCCCCGTCCCGGACGACGACCCGGTCGACGCCTCGCACCTCGCGGGCCTTGGCGGCGATCGAGAGGCGACGGGCGGCGCCGACAAGGGCGAGCGCGGCCTCAGGGCCCGGGCAGGTCACCTCCAGCGACGAGGAACGTCCCGGTTCGGTGAGCGAGCCGTGGGCCAGGAAGGCGCCTCTCCAGGCCGCCTCCGCGTCACAGGTGGCCCCGGAGACCACCTGCGGGGGCAGGCCTCTGATCGGGCGCCCGCGACCGTCCACGAGCCCTGTCTGGCGGGCCAGCTGGTCGCCGCCCGCGACCACCCGGACGACGTAACGGGAGCCGCGGCGCAGTCCACCGGGTGCCATCACGATCAGTTCGGAACTGTGTCCGAAAATCTCCAGGATGTCCCGCTTGAGCCGGCGGGCCGCCATCGCGGTGTCCAGCTCCGCCTCGATCACAATGCGCCCGCTCACCAGATGGAGGCCGCCGGCGAACCGCAGAACGGCGGAGACCTCCGCCTTTCTGCAGCAGGTACGGGTGACGGGGAGCCGGGAGATCTCGTCCTTCACCGCTGCCGTCATCGCCATGGGCCGATCCTTCCATGCATCCGAAAAATACGGTCGTACGCGGCGGCCAACAGCTCCGTATCGTGCCGAGGAGATCCGTCGGTCCGGGCCACCGGCGCCAGCTCGACCGCGGCGCCGAACCGCTTCGCGGCATCGGTCAGCAAGTCGCGGTCGGGCACGGCGGCCTCGTCGGCCAGCACCACGTCCAGGGCGAGTTTAGGGGCGTGTCGTCCCAAAACCTCCAAATGACGCTGCGGGGAGAAGCCATCGGTTTCTCCGGGCTGCGGCGCGAGGTTCAGCGAGAGTACCCGGCGGGCCTTCGTCCCGGTGAGCGCCTCGAGCAGCTCCGGCACCAGCAGGTGCGGGATCACGGAGGAGAACCAGGACCCGGGTCCGAGGACCACCCAGTCGGCGTCCAGGACGGCGGCGACAGCTTCCGGGACGGCGGGCGGGTCGTGCGGCACGAGGTGCACGGTCTGCACCTCGCCGGGCGTCAGCGCGACGGTCGCCTGCCCTCGTACGGTGTCGATGTCGTCGGGCCGCGACGGGTCGTGCCCCTTGACCAGTGCCTGCAGTTCCAGGGGTACGGCGGACATCGGCAGGACGCGGCCGTGCGCGCCCAGGAGCCTGCCGACCAGGTCGAGGGCCTGGACGTGGTCGCCGAGCTGCTCCCACAAGGCGACGATCAGCAGGTTGCCGACCGCGTGTTCGTGCAGGTCGCCCTTGGACTGGAAGCGGTGCTGGATGACGCGGGCCCAGGTCTGGCCCCATTCGTCGTCGCCGCACAGGGCGGCCAGGGCCTTGCGCAGGTCGCCGGGCGGCAGCACGCCCAGCTCGTCGCGCAGGCGCCCGCTGGAGCCGCCGTCGTCGGCCACGGTGACGACGGCGGTCAGATCGCCGGTGATCCGGCGCAGTGCGGCGAGCGAGGCGGACAGGCCCATGCCGCCGCCCAGGGCGACGACCTTGGGCTGGGCGCCCCTGCGGCGTGGCCTGGCGCCGCGGGCCTCGACGGGCTTGCCGCCGCGGCCCTCGGTGGTCACCCGGCGCAGCCTGCTCAGCCGCGGTGTACGCCCCGTCATTCCCGTCCCATGTCCCGGTGCACGATCACGGTCTCCACGCCCTGCGAGGCAAGGCGGGCGGCGAGCTTCTCGGAGGTGGCGACCGAGCGGTGCTTGCCACCGGTACAGCCGACCGCGATGGTCACATAGCGCTTGCCCTCGCGGCGGTATCCGGCGGCGATGAGCTGGAGCAGCTCGGCGTAGCGGTCGAGGAACTCCTTGGCGCCGGGCTGGTTGAAGACGTACGCGGACACCTCCTCGTTGAGCCCGGTGTACGGACGCAGCTCCGGGACCCAGTGCGGGTTGGGCAGGAACCGCATGTCCACGACCAGGTCGGCGTCGACCGGGAGGCCGTACTTGAAGCCGAAGGACATCACCGTGGCCCGCAGCTCGGGCTCCTCCTCGCCGGCGAACTGGGCGTCCATCTTGGCGCGCAGCTCGTGGACGTTGAGGCTGGAGGTGTCGATCACCAGGTCGGCGTCACCGCGCAGCTCGCGCAGCAGTTCGCGCTCGGCGTCGATGCCGTCGACGATGCGGCCGTCCCCCTGGAGGGGATGCGGCCGGCGCACCGACTCGAAACGGCGCACCAGGGCGTCGTCGGAGGACTCCAGGAAGACGATCCGCCGGGTGACGCCCTTCACCGCCAGGTCGGCAAGCGACTCACGGAGGTTGTCGAAGAAGCGCCTGCCGCGTACGTCGACGACGACCGCGATCCTCGCGACGTTGCCCTGGGAGCGGGCGCCGAGCTCCACCATGGTGGGGATCAGCGCGGGCGGCAGGTTGTCGACGACGAACCAGCCGAGGTCCTCCAGACACTTGGCGGCCGTCGATCGGCCGGCTCCGGACATGCCGGAGATGATCACCAGCTCGGGGATGGCCGCTTCGGGGCCCCCGGATGTCTCGATGCCCGTACCCACTTGCTCTCCGTCTTCCTGGCCCGGTGGTTCCTGGTCCGCCGCGGCGCCCGGTGCCGGGCCCCCGGCGTGCCGCGAGCGATCATCGCCCGCTTCCTTGTGACCTGTCCGGCCCTCTGCTGCGTGCTCGGCGTGACCTGTCTGGCCCTCTGCTGTGTGCTCGGCCTTCGGTGTCTCGTGCTCGGTCATTTCTCCTGCCCCCGTCGCTCGTCCGGGGCGCCCGCGGCTACGGGCTGCCCCGAGGAACCCGCCGTCGTTTCGGGTTCCCCGTTCTGCGTGTCTTCCGTGTAATCCATGATCTCTCCGGTCGCCGTGTTCACGGCGGGTGCGGCCGGGGCCGCCTGTGCGAGGGCCACGGCGATCGTCTCGGCCGTCTTGAGGCCTATGCCGGGGACCTCGCGGATCTGGTCGATTGTGGCGGACCGCAGCTTCTTCACCGAGCCGAAATGCTTGATCAGCGCCTGTTTCCGGGTTTCACCGAGTCCGGGCACGTCGTCCAGGGGGCTCGCCCGGAAGCGTTTGCCCCGTTTGACTCGCTGGTAGGTGATCGCGAAGCGGTGGGCCTCGTCACGCACGCGCTGGAGCAGATACAGGCCCTCACTGGTGCGGGGCAGGATCACCGGGTCGTCGTCTCCGGGTACCCAGACCTCCTCCAGGCGCTTGGCGAGGCCGCAGACGGCGATGTCGTCGATGCCCAGCTCGTCCAGCGCCCGCTGAGCGGCGGTGACCTGCGGCCGGCCACCGTCGACGACGACGAGCTGCGGCGGGTAGGCGAACCGCTTGGGCCTGCCGTCGTCGTCCTTCATCTCTTCGCCCGGTTCCGGGACGCCGGCGACCTCCTGGCCGGATTCCCGGCCGTCCGCCCACTCCCCGGTCTTCCCCTTCTCGGCGATGTAGCGCTTGAAGCGGCGGGTGATCACCTCGTGCATGGACCGGACGTCGTCCTGTCCCTCGAAGCCCTTGATCTGGAAGCGGCGGTACTCGCTCTTGCGCTGCAGGCCGTCCTCGAAGACGACCATGGAGGCCACCACGTCGTCGCCCTGCAGGTGGGAGATGTCGTAGCACTCGATCCGCAGGGGGGCGCTGTCCAGGTCGAGGGCCTCGGCGATCTCCTCCAGCGCGCGCGAGCGGGTGGTCAGGTCGGAGGCCCGCTTGGTCTTGTGCAGCACGAGCGAATGCTGCGCGTTGCGCTGCACGGTCTCCATGAGTGCCTTCTTGTCGCCGCGCTGCGGGATGCGCAGCGAGACGCCGGACCCGCGACGCTCCGCCAGCCACTCCTGGACGGGCTCCACGGGATCGGGCAGCGCGGGGACGAGGACCTCCTTGGGCACGGAGTCACCCTTCTCCTCCCCGTAGAGCTGCTGGAGGGCGTGCTCGACCAGGGCGCCGGTGGTGACCTCCTCGACCTTGTCGGTCACCCAGCCCCGCTGACCGCGCACCCGCCCACCGCGTACGTGGAAGATCTGCACGGCCGCTTCCAGCTCGTCCTCGGCGACCGCGATCAGGTCGGCGTCGGTCGCGTCGGCGAGCACGACCGCGCTCTTCTCCATGGCTTTCCGCAGTGCCTCGATGTCGTCGCGCAGACGGGCCGCCCGCTCGTACTCCATCTCCTCGGCCGCTTCCGTCATCCGCTGTTCGAGCCGGCGGATGTACGCCCCCGTGCGGCCTGCCATGAAGTCGCTGAACTCCTCGGCCAGTTCGCGGTGTTCCTCGGCCGAGACCCGCCCGACGCAGGGTGCCGAGCACTTGCCGATGTAGCCGAGCAGACAGGGGCGGCCGGTGCGGGCGGCGTTCTTGAAAACGCCGGCTGAGCAGGTACGCACCGGAAAGACGCGCAGGAGCAGGTCCACGGTGTCGCGGATCGCCCACGCGTGCCCGTACGGCCCGAAATAGCGAACACCCTTGCGTTTCTGACCGCGCATCACCTGCACGCGCGGGTACTCCTCGTTCATCGTCACCGCGAGATACGGGTAGCTCTTGTCGTCCCGGTATTTGACGTTGAAGCGGGGGTCGTACTCCTTGATCCAGGAGTACTCCAGCTGGAGCGCCTCGACCTCCGTGGAGACCACCGTCCACTCCACGGAGGCGGCCGTGGTGACCATCGTGCGGGTGCGCGGGTGGAGGCCGGCCAGATCCTGGAAGTAGTTGGCCAGACGCTGACGCAGGCTCTTCGCCTTCCCGACGTAGATCACCCGGCGGTGCTCGTCGCGGAATCTGTACACCCCGGGAGAGTCCGGGATCTGTCCCGGCCTGGGGCGGTAGCTGGAGGGGTCGGCCATGTCTCACACCCTACTGGCGGGGTGTGACAGCGCGGTGATCCTGTGGACCGACGCCCCCGGTCACCGGGGAGGGCCGGGCCGGAAGGCGAGAGCTTCGGCAGTTGCGCATGTTGCGCCTCAGGTGTTGTCCCGTCCTGGTCAACACGCTTCAATGCGGGGGAACTCGGGGCGGTGAACGGCCTCGTACGCACGTAAGGACATGAGACACGGGGGCGAGGACGCCGCGTACGCCCGCCGGGCCGCCCCGGTTCGACCCACGCGCGCGGTCCGACCAGCCGCAGCGACCATCACAGAAGGGCCCCCTGCATGCGCCAAGGCACACCGCACGCGGACGACGTCGTCGTGGAGGACGCCACAGCGGAACTGGACACGGCTCTGCGAAACGGCCCCTTCCATGTGGCCCTGCGGGCCGCGATCACCGCTCGCGGTCTGCCACTGCAACGCGTCCAGCACCATCTGTGGCGGTACGGGGTCAAGGTCGGCGTCACCAGCCTCAGTTACTGGCAGCAGGGCGCCCGCCGCCCGCAGCGTCCCGAGTCGCTGCGGGCCGTGAGGGCCCTGGAGGAGATCCTCCAGCTGCCGGACGAGTCGCTGATCCGCCTGCTCTCCCAGGACGAAGAACGCGCCGGTTCGCAGCATCCCGCCGCGCGTTCGTACCGCTCCCTGGTGGAGACCTCCGGAGTCCTGGAAGAGCTGCTGACGGAGCTGGAGGCGCCGCTCGACGGCGGCCTGCACACCCTGGGCCTGCACGAACGGATACGGATCGGCACGCACCGCGAACTCCTCGTCCGCGAGGCCCACCACATCGTGCGCGCCCACCGGGACGGCACCGACCGTTTCGTCGCCGTCCACCACGGCGACCCCGGGTGCGTGCCGGACCGTATGTCGGTCCACGCCCTGGAGAACTGCCGCACGGGGCGGGTACGCCGGCACCACGACACCGGTGTGCTCGTCGCCGAGTTCCTCTTCGACACCCTGCTCCGGGCAGGCGATACGTTCCTCTTCCGGTACGCCGTCGAGGACGGCACCGCGGGCGTGTCCCGGGAGTACGTGCGCGGATTCGGCGTCGCCGGCGGCCAGTACGCCCTCCAGGTCCGCTTCGACGACGGGGCCCTGCCGGTGCGCTGCCACCGGTTCGCCCAGCACTCGGCCGCGGCGCCCCGCAGTGGCCGCCAGGACCTGCCGCTGAGCGCCCGCCACCGCTCGGTCCACCTCGTCGAACCGAGGCTGCGACCGGGACTCCTGGGCATCGGCTGGGACTGGGAGTGACCGGCCGCCACTGACGCAAGCGTTTACGTAAACGCTTGCGCAAGCGTTTACGTCCTCCTGCGTATGCGGTACCTTGCTGCCGTTGAAGCCCGACCGGGACGGAAAGGCGGGGCTCCGTGGCGACGATGGCCGACGTGGCGCGGCATGCGGGCGTGTCCGTGGCGACCGTCTCCCACGTACTCAACGACACCCGCGTCGTGCGCCCCGCGACGCGTCAGGCCGTCCGCGACGCCATCGAGGTGCTGGGCTACACCCCGAACACGCTGGCCCGTTCCCTGGTCACCGCGCGGACGCGTTCCATCGGACTCGCGGTGTCCGCGATCAGCAACCCGTACTTCACCGAGATCCTCCAGGGCGTCGAGGCCGGCGCCCTGGAGCACGGCTACAGCCTCCTCATCGCCGATCCGCACGACGATCCCGAGCACGAGCGCAAGGTCGTCCAGCTGCTGCACGAGCGGCGTGTGGACGGCATGATCGTCGCCCCCTCGGCGGATCCCGGCGGCCTGGTCGCCTACCTGACACGGCACGACGTACCGACGGTGTTCCTGGACCGGCTGCTCGACACGCCCTCGGGCGGCACCCCGCGCTTCGACCAGGTGTGCGCCGAGAACGCCGAACCCATGGCCCGGCTGATCGCCCACCTCACGGCACTCGGCCACAGACGCGTCGGCCTGGTCGCGGGCCGTCCCGGCCTCAGCACCACGGCGGAACGGATCGCCGGCTACCGCATCGGCCTCGCGGCCGCCGGGCTCCCCCACGATGAACGCCTCGTGGCCCACGGCGACTCCGAGTCGGAGGGTGGCGAGCGGGCCACCGCCGCCCTCCTCTCCCTCGCGGCACCCCCGACCGCCCTCGTCACCGCCAACAACGCGATGACCATCGGTACCCTGCGCGCCCTGCGTGAGCGCGGCCTCACCGTGCCGGACGACCTGGCGCTGTGCTGCTTCGACGACTTCGCCTGGGCCGACCTCTTCTCCCCCGGGCTCACCGCGATCGCGCAGCCCGGCAAGGAGATCGGCAGCCAGGCCGTACGGCTGCTCCTGGACCGCCTGGCCGACCCGGACCGCCCGACCCGGACGGTTCGGCTCCCGTGCACGTTCGTCCACCGCGAATCGTGCGGGTGTGCCGGCCAGGAGCACCCCGAGAACTCCCCGCAGGCCGAGAAAGGACCCGTCTCGTGATCGTCGTCGCCGGTGAAGCCCTGATCGATCTGGTGCCGCGCGCGGCGGGCGCCCTCGCGGATCTGCAGCCGGCGCTCGGCGGCGGTCCCTACAACACGGCGGTGGCTCTCGGCCGCCTGGGCTCCCCCACCGCGTTCTGTTCCCGGGTCTCGTCCGACGCCTTCGGCGAGGCGCTGCTCGACGGGCTGCGCGCGGCAGGCGTCGACGTGTCGTCCGTGCAGCGGGGCAACGAGCCGACGACGCTCGCGGTCGCCTCGATCGGCGTGGACGGCTCCGCCGCCTACTCCTTCTATGTCGAGGGCACCGCAGACCGGCTGTTCACGGTCCCCGCCCAACTCCCCGACACGACCCGGGCGGTGTCCTTCGGCACCTGCTCGCTGGCGCTGGAACCGGGCGCGAGCGCGTACGAGGAACTGCTGCGGAGCGCTGCCGCGCAGGGCGTGTTCACAGCACTGGATCCGAACATCAGGGCGGGACTGATCCCTGATGCGGACGCCTATCGGGCCCGTTTCACGAGCTGGCTGCCGTCTGTGTCGCTGCTCAAGCTTTCGGAGGAGGACGCCGAGTGGCTCGGCGGAACCCCGCACGACTGGCTGCCCGCGGGCCCCTCGGCCGTCGTGGTCACCCGGGGCGGCGACGGACTGACGGTCTTCACCCGTGACGGAGCGGAACACTCCGTGCCCGGCGAGAAGGTCGACGTCGTGGACACGATCGGCGCCGGCGACACCGTGAACGCGGCGCTGCTGCACGGCCTGTCGGCCCGGGACGCCCTGTCCCCGGCGGCCCTGGCCGGCCTGAGCCCCGAGGGCTGGGCCGGCCTGCTCCGCCTCGCGGCGCGGGCGGCGGCGATCACCTGCTCGCGAGCGGGTGCGGAGCCGCCGTACGCGGCCGAACTGGGTTTTCTGTAGGGGTGGTTCGTCAGACCGCAGGGCAGGGACGGGGCTGGTTGGGCAAAGCGCGGCGGCCCGCGGGGAGTTCCTGCGGGCCGCCGTGTCTCCGAGTTCGCCGATCGCTCAGGCCTTGCGGGCCCGAGTTGTCGTCTTCTTCGCCGGCGCCGTCTTCTTCGTGGTCCCGGCCGTCTTCTTGGCCGCCGTGTTGCTGGCGGTCTTCGCCGTCGCCGTCTTCGCCGCCGTCGACCTGGCCGCCACCGCCTTCTTGGCGGCCGTCTTGCGCGGGGCCTTCACCAAGGTGGCGTCGCTGACCCGCTCGGCGCCCAGGACCTCGCGCAGGAACTTGCCGGTGTGGCTGGCGGGGATCCCGGCGACCTCCTCGGGTGTGCCCTCGGCGACGACGAGACCGCCGCCGGCGCCACCCTCGGGGCCCATGTCGACGACCCAGTCGGCGGTCTTGATGACATCGAGGTTGTGTTCGATGACGATGACCGTGTTGCCCTTGTCCACCAGGCCGGAGAGGACCCTGAGGAGCTTGCTGATGTCCTCGAAGTGCAGACCGGTGGTCGGCTCGTCCAGGACGTAGACCGTACGGCCGGTGGAGCGCTTCTGGAGTTCGCTGGCGAGCTTCACACGCTGGGCCTCGCCGCCGGACAGGGTTGTCGCGGACTGGCCGAGTCTGACGTAACCGAGGCCGACGTCGTGCAGCGTGTTGAGGTGGCGGGCGATCGCCGGGACGGCCTCGAAGAAGTGACGGGCTTCCTCGATCGGCATGTTCAGGATGTCGGCGACGGACTTGCCCTTGTAGTGGACCTCCAGGGTCTCCCGGTTGTAGCGGGCTCCGTGGCAGACCTCGCACGGGACGTACACGTCCGGGAGGAAGTTCATCTCGATCTTGATGGTGCCGTCGCCCGCGCAGTTCTCGCAGCGTCCGCCCTTGACGTTGAAGGAGAAGCGGCCGGGCAGATAGCCCCGCACCTTCGCCTCGGCCGTCTCCGCGAACAGCCTGCGGACGTGGTCGAAGACACCGGTGTACGTCGCCGGGTTCGACCGCGGGGTGCGGCCGATGGGCGACTGGTCGACGTGCACGACCTTGTCGACGAGGTCGTCGCCGTCCACGCGCGTGTGGCGGCCGGGCACACTGCGGGCGCCGTTCAGCTCGCGGGCGAGGTGTGTGTACAGGATGTCGTTGACCAGCGTCGACTTGCCGGAGCCGGACACCCCGGTGACGGCCGTGAGCACGCCGAGCGGGAACGACACGTCGATGTCACGCAGGTTGTTCTCGCGGGCGCCGTGCACGGTGAGCCGGCGGGACGGGTCCTGCGGGCGCCGGATGTCGGGCAGCGGGATGGCCTTCTTGCCGGACAGGTACTGCCCGGTCATCGACTCGTCGTTGGCGAGCAGTTCCTTCAGGGAACCGCTGTGCACGACCTTGCCGCCGTGCTCGCCGGCACCGGGGCCGATGTCGACGATCCAGTCGGCGACCTTGATGGTGTCCTCGTCGTGCTCGACGACGATGAGCGTGTTGCCCATGTCCCGCAGCCGGACCAGGGTCTCGATCAGCCGGTGGTTGTCGCGCTGGTGCAGGCCGATGGACGGTTCGTCGAGGACGTACAGGACGCCGACGAGGCCCGAGCCGATCTGGGTCGCGAGACGGATGCGCTGGGCCTCGCCGCCGGAGAGGGTGCCGGCCGCGCGGTTCAGCGAGAGGTAGTCGAGGCCGACGTCGACCAGGAACTTCAGCCGTTCGTTGACCTCCTTGAGTACCCGCTCGGCGATCTTCTTGTCGCGGGCGTCGAGCTTCAGTTCGGCCAGGAAGTCCGCGCAGTCGCTGATCGACATCGCCGCGACCTCGGCGATGGACCGCTCCATGACCGTGACCGCGAGGACGATCGGCTTGAGGCGGGTGCCCCCGCAGGTGGGGCAGGGCACCTCGCGCATATAGCCCTCGAAGCGCTCCCGGCTGGCGTCGCTCTCCGACTCGCTGTGCCGCCGCTTCACGAACGGGACGGCACCCTCGAAGGGCGTGGTGTACACACGCTCCCGGCCGTAGCGGTTGCGGTAGCGCACCTCGATCTGGGTCTTGTGCCCGTGCAGGAGCGCCTTTCTGGCACGCTGCGGGAGGCCCGCGAAGGGGATGTCGGTGCGGAATCCCAGGGCGTCCGCGAGGGCGGTGATGAGGCGGCCGAAGTAGTCCTTGGTGTGACCGTGCGACCAGGGGTGGATGGCGCCCTCGTCGAGGGACTTGTCCTCGTCCGGGACGATCAGCTCGGGGTCGACCTCCATGCGAGTGCCGATGCCCGTGCACTCGGGGCAGGCGCCGAAGGGAGAGTTGAAGGAGAAGGAACGGGGCTCCAGTTCCTCGAAGGACAGGTCGTCGTACGCGCAGTACAGGTGCTCCGAGTACATGCGCTCGCGCTCGGGGTCGTCCGCGGGCAGGTCGACGAAGTCGAGCACGACCATGCCGCCGCTGAGGCCGAGGGCGGTCTCGACGGAGTCGGTGAGGCGGCGCTTGGCGGTGTCCTTGACCGTGAGGCGGTCGACGACCACCTCGATGGTGTGCTTCTCCTGCTTCTTCAGCGCGGGCGGGTCGGACAGCTGAATGGTGTCGCCGTCCACGCGCGCGCGGGAGTAGCCCTTGGTCTGGAGGTCGGCGAAGAGATCGACGAACTCGCCTTTGCGCTCACGCACCAGCGGTGACAGCACCTGGAAGCGACTCCCCTCCGGCAGCTCCAGCACCCTGTCGACGATGGCCTGCGGCGACTGGCGCGAGATGGGGCGCCGGCACTCGGGGCAGTGCGGCTTGCCGATGCGCGCGAAGAGCAGACGCAGATAGTCATATACCTCGGTGATGGTGCCGACCGTCGAGCGCGGGTTGCGCGAGGTCGACTTCTGGTCGATCGAGACAGCCGGCGAGAGACCCTCGATGAAGTCGACATCCGGCTTGTCCATCTGGCCGAGGAACTGGCGGGCGTACGACGAGAGCGACTCGACGTAGCGGCGCTGGCCCTCGGCGAAGATCGTGTCGAAGGCCAGGGAGGACTTGCCCGACCCCGACAGGCCCGTGAAGACGATGAGCGAGTCGCGCGGGAGGTCGAGCGAGACATTCTTGAGATTGTGCTCGCGCGCGCCACGGACGATGAGACGGTCGGCCACGCCGGTCCGCACCTTTCTTGGGAGAAGTGACAGGGGCGGGGCCCCCGTGCTTTTTCAGACTAGGGGGAGCCACTGACAACGCCGGTCGGATTCCTTGGGTGGTAACAATCCCCGGCCATCCAGCATGCCCGACGCCGCACTCGACCATATAGCACGCACATTCGATTTGCGGGCCAGGTCCACCGCCTTCACCCGAACGTGTGGCGGGGCTATCGTCGAAGCCATGGCCGATCATGTGCGCGACCTGGCATCTGTACGCGACGCGACGGAACGACTGCTCACCGCAGCCGGGAAACTGAACAACGATTCGATGGCCGAGCCGTCACGACTGCCGGGCTGGACCCGGGGCCATGTCCTCGCCCACCTCGCCCGCAACGCCGACGCGCTCGTGAACGTCCTCGTGGGACGGCCGATGTACGCGTCCGCAGAGGCCCGGGACACCGACATCGACCGGGACGCCCCCCGCCCCGTCGACGTACAGCTCCCGGACGTGCGGGAGAGCGCGGCCCGCTTCCAGGACGCGGGAGCCGCGCCCGCGGACTGGTCGCGCACGGTGGAGCTGCGCAACGGGGTCACCGACACGGCCTCCAGGGTGCCGTTCCGCCGCTGGGCCGAGGTCGAGCTGCACCACGTGGACCTGGGGATCGGGTACGAGCTCGAAGACCTCCCCGCCGAGTTCACGGAGCGGGAGATCACGTTTCTGGCCGACCGGTTCGCCGGCCACCCCGAGGTGCCGCCCACGATGGTCACGGACGGCACGCGCGCGTGGCGCACGGGGGGCGAAACGGCCGGACCCGAGGTCACGGTCACCGGACCGGCGCCCGAGCTGCTGGGGTGGCTCGCCGGGCGTCGCGACGGAGCGGGACTCGACGTCTCGGGCGGTGCACTGCCCGCGCTGCCCCCGCTCTAGGGCCGGCGGCGCCGCTATAGGCTGAACGTCATGACGTACAGCGGAGCGGTGAAGGTCGGCGGCCCTGCCGATGTGCACGAGTTGCGGGACCTGATGATCACCAAGGTCGCGGTGGGCCCGATGAACAACAACGCCTATCTGCTGCGCTGCCGGGCCACTGACGAGCAGTTGCTGATCGACGCGGCGAACGACGCGTCCACGCTGGTCACACTGATCGGTGCCGATGGCATCGCGTCGGTCGTCACCACGCACCAGCACGGGGACCACTGGCAGGCGCTCGCGGAGGTCGTGGCGGCCACCGGTGCCCGTACGTACGCGGGTCGGGACGACGCCGAGGGCATCCCCGTGCCGACCGACGTACCGGTCGACGACGGGGACACGATCCGCGTCGGGCACGTAGAACTCACCGCGCGCCATCTGGTCGGGCACACGCCGGGCTCGATCGCGCTCGTCTACGACGACCCGCACGGGCATCCGCACGTGTTCACCGGGGACTGCCTCTTCCCGGGCGGTGTGGGCAATACACGCAAGGACCCGAAGGCCTTCGCCAGCCTGATCCATGACGTGGAGACGAAGATCTTCGCCCCGCTCCCGGACGAGAGCTGGGTCTATCCGGGACACGGCAACGACACCACCCTGGGTGCGGAGCGACCCCACCTGCCGGAGTGGCACGCCCGGGGTTGGTGAGCCGGCCGGCGGGGACTGCGCACACGAGGTGGTGAACTCCGCCTTTGGGGCGTGCAGTTGATGAATGCGTGCCCCGTGCGAAACGAACACACACGCCGGTAACGCGCAGGCGCTCCCGGCGTGCGCGCCGGCGTAGTCCAATGAAGGCAGCCCCGCGCAGGACGACGGCTCCTGAGCGGCACGGGCCGCCGACCTGTCGATCCCCGCCCTCGGTCGGCGG
The DNA here is from genome assembly GCF_033441795.1 of Streptomyces sp. ADMS. Classification (NCBI taxonomy): domain Bacteria; kingdom Bacillati; phylum Actinomycetota; class Actinomycetes; order Kitasatosporales; family Streptomycetaceae; genus Streptomyces; species Streptomyces sp. ADMS. Next base: position 21,018 of record NZ_JAVFVX010000101.1, read on the forward strand.
CCCCGGCATTCACAAGAATGCAACACACGTTCCCACTATGCGGACAATTCCGCCTGTGACCTGGACAAATGGCACGCCTCGCTGCCACTCTCCCGCCATGTACTTTGCCCCTGATGCGCTGCGCCGCGTAGTCTCCGCCGCCACTGTCGCCCTGCTCGCCACCGCTGTCGGCTGCGCCCCGCAGCCGGAGGAGGAGAGCGCCGCTACACCCACCGGGACGGCCGGAACCACCTGCGCCAAGGGCAAGTTGGCCACCGAGACCTCGGGCAAGCTGACGATCGCCACCGACGAGCCCGCGTACGAGCCGTGGTTCAAGGACGACAAGCCCGCCAACGGCGAGGGCTTCGAGTCGGCGGTCGCGTATGCCGTGGCGCAGCAGCTCGGCTACGACAAGGCCGACGTCGTCTGGCAGAGCGTGCCCTTCAACAAGGCGTTCGCGCCCGGGGAGAAGACCTTCGACTTCGACATCAACCAGGTGTCGATCAGCGCCGAGCGAAAGAAAGCCGTGGACTTCTCGTCCGGCTACTACGACGTGCGCCAGGCAGTCATCGCCCTGAAGAGCTCCAGGGCCGCGAAGGCGACGAGCATCGCGGACCTCAAGGGCCTCAAACTGGGCGCCCAGGTCGGCACGACGAGCCTCAACTACATCAACGACGTGGTGAAGCCGGCCCAGGAGCCGGCCGCGTACGCCAAGAACGACCAGGCCAAGTCCGCGCTGCAGAACGGCCAGGTCGACGCCATCGTCGTCGATCTCCCGACCGCCTTCTACATCACCGCCGCCGAGGTGACCGACGCGAAGATCGTCGGACAGTTCGAGAACCAGGGCGGCACGCCCGAACAGTTCGGGCTCGTGCTGGACAAGGGCAGCGCGCTCACTCCGTGCGTGACGACCGCGGTGGACGCCCTGCGCAAGAACGGCACGCTCACCTCGATCGAGAAGCAGTGGCTGTCGGACGCCGTCGACGCCCCGGTGCTCAAGTGACCGCAGTGAAGGAGAAGTCCGGGCAGGAGGACCCGGCCGCCATGCCGGACCGGGGCGACGGTTACGTCCCCTCGCAGCGGCGGATCGACCGTGAGCGGTACAAGCGCACCCGCTCGCGCCGCGCCACATCGATCGCCGCGCTGTCCACCCTGGTCACCGGGATCGTCCTCTATCTGGTCGTGGTGAACGCGCCGGGCTGGCCGCGCACCAAGGAGACGTTCTTCAACACGCAGTACGCGCGCGAGGCGTTCCCCAAGGTTCTCGAAGGGCTCTGGCTCAACGTACGGCTGCTGCTGATCTGCGGTGTCGCGGTGCTTGTGCTGGGCATGCTGATCGCGATCGCCCGCACGCTGCGCGGCCCGGTGTTCTACCCGCTGCGCGCGCTGGCCGCCGCGTACACGGACTTCTTCCGCGGCCTCCCGCTGATCATCAACCTGATGATCGTCGTCCTGGGCGTCCCGGCGCTGCGGCTCCAGGGCATCACCGTGGACCCGGTGGTCCTCGGCGGTACGGCGCTGACCCTGACGTACTCGGCGTACGTCGCCGAGGTGTTCCGGGCCGGCATCGAGTCCGTGCACCCGTCGCAACGGGCGGCGGCGCGCTCGCTCGGCCTGACCAACCGGCAGGCCCTGCGGCACGTCGTACTGCCTCAGGCCGTGCGGCGCCAGGTGCCGCCGCTGCTGAACGATCTGGTGTCGCTGCAGAAAGACACCGGGCTCGTCTCGATCGGCGGCGCGGTCGACGCCGTACGCGCGGCCGACATCATCGTGGGCCGCAGTCTCAACTACACGCCGTACATCGTCGCGGGACTGGTCTTCGTCGCGTTGACCATTCCGATGACCCGCTTCACGGACTGGGTGACGGCCCGGATGGACCGGCAGCGGGCGCAGGGAGGAACACTGTGAGCGACATCCCCGACAGCTCCTCCCCCGTGCTGCGTATGGCGTCCGTGCGCAAGGTCTTCGGTGACTCGGTCGTCCTGCGGGACGTCGATCTGGAGGTCGCCCCGCACACGGTGACCGCTCTGATCGGCGCGTCCGGCTCCGGCAAGTCCACACTGCTGCGGTGCGCGAACCTGCTGGAGGAGATCGACGACGGCGCGATCTGGCTGGACGGCGAGGAGATCACCGACCCGCGGACCGACCAGGACGCCGTGCGGCGCCGCATCGGCGTGGTCTTCCAGGCGTACAACCTTTTTCCGCACATGACCGTGCTGGAGAACATCACCCTCGCCCCACGCCGGGTGCACGGCGTGGGCCGCGCGGAGGCGGAGCAGTACGCCCGCGAGTTGCTGGAGCGACTCGGGCTCGGCGCCAAGGCGGGCGAGTACCCGGACCGGCTGAGCGGCGGCCAGCAGCAGCGGGCCGCGATCGTCCGCGCCCTCGCCGTACGCCCCAGGCTGCTGCTCCTCGACGAGATCACCGCGGCCCTCGACCCGGAACTCGTGGGTGAGGTCCTCGCCGTCGTCCGGGATCTGAAGGGCGACGGCATGACCATGGTCCTGGCCACCCACGAGATGGGCTTCGCCCGCGATGTAGCGGACCAGGTCTGTTTCCTCGAAGGCGGAGTGGTCCTGGAACGCGGTACGCCCGAGCAGGTGTTCGGAGAGCCGCAGCAGGAGCGCACGCGGCAGTTCCTGCGGCGGATCGTGGAGGCGGGGCGGTTGTAGGGGTCGCCGTGGCCGACGGCGTGCGAGGAGTTCCGGTCATGCGTCGATGGTGGCACCCACCACTGACAACCGGACTCTCCACGTCCGACTGCCTCCCCGCAACCGTGCGTCACACCTTCGTGGTCGTCGCCTTCACCAGTGCGGCCACCCGCTCCACGCCGAACACATACCCCTGCACACCGCACCCCGCGATGACGCCGTCGGCGCGCAGTGAGACGTACGAGTGGTGCCGGAACGTCTCGCGCTGGTGGATGTTGGAGATGTGGACCTCCAACACGGGCAGGCCGTCGCAGGTGTTGAGCGCGTCCAGGATCGCTACGGACGTGTGCGAGTAGGCGCCGGGGTTGATGACGATGCCGGCGTGGTGGAGGCGTGCCTCGTGGATCCAGTCGACCAGCTCGCCCTCGTGGTTGGACTGGCGGAAGTCCACCGTGCCACCGTGCCCGGCCGCCGCCTTGGCGCACAGGGTTTCGACGTCGGCGAGTGTGTCGGAGCCGTAGATCTCCGGTTGGCGCTGGCCCAGGAGGTTCAGGTTGGGGCCGTTGAGGATCATGATCGGGGCGTTGGCGAGGGTGCGGGGCACGGTTCCTCCGGTCCGTTCAGGGGTGGCGGCCGGTCGAGGACCGCTGCTCAGCCCCCGGTTTATCACGGTGCGCCGGCAGCGGGGCGGCCCGTACGCTCCCGGCATGACGAACCCTGCCTATCCCCCCAAGCCCTCACCCGGCGACCGCATAGCCGTCATCTCGCCGGGCGCCGCCGTCCCCGGTCTCTTCCCCCGCCCCCACGAACTGGGGCTGGAGCGGCTGCGCAAGGAGTTCGAGCTCGAACCGGTGGAGTATCCGGCGACCCGGAAGATGGGTTCGACGCCCCAGGAGCGGGCCGACGACATTCACGCGGCGTTCGCCGACCCGGACATCAAGGCGGTCATCGCGACGATCGGCGGCGACGACCAGATCACCGTGCTGCCGTTTCTGGACCGGGAGTTGATCCGCGCGAACCCGAAGCCGTTCTTCGGGATGAGCGACAACACGAACCTGCTGGCCTACCTGTACAACTGCGGGATCGTCGGTTACCACGGCGCGACCGTGATGACGGCGCTCGGACGTCCCGTGGCCATGGACCCGCTGACCGCCGAGTCCCTGCGGGCCGCCCTGTTCACCTCGGGCGAGTACGAACTGCGGTCCGCCGAACGCTGGAACGACGTCGACCGCGACTGGGCCGACCCCGCGACCTTCGACAGCGAACCGGAGACCCGTCCCGGCACCGGCTGGACGTGGCAGAACGCCGACCGAGTGGTGGAGGGCCGCGGTTGGGGCGGCTGTCTGGAGATCCTCGGCTGGCTACTGATGGCCGACCGCGAGATCTCCCACGATCTGACGGAGTACGACGGTGGAGTGCTGCTCCTGGAGACCTCGGAGGAGATGCCGAGCGGCGAGGAGGTCTTCCGCGTCCTGCGCAACATGGGCGAACGCGGACTGCTCCAGCGCTTCTCGGCGCTGTTGATGGGACGCGCGAAGACCTGGTCCTTCGAGCGGCCCAACAGCCCCGACGAGGGCGGCCGTTATGCCACCGAGCAGCGGGAGGCGGTCCAGCGCGCGCTGCGCGCCTACGTTCCCGGCATGATGACCGTCTTCGACGTGGACTTCGGACACACGGATCCGCAGATCGTCCTCCCTTATGGAGGGCCGATACGGGTGGACGGCCCTGCCCGGCGCATCACCGTGACGTACTGATCCCGCCCCACCCTCGCACCCCGTAACGTGCGATCACTGCGGGTAGTTGACGCGGCATGCACCACGTACGCACGGTAAAGGCGCCTTCGATGGTGCGGCTGGCCGCCGCCTCGCTCGCGGGAACGGCCATCGAGTTCTACGACTTCTTCGTCTACGGCACCGCGGCCGCACTCGTTCTGGGGCCGCTCTTCTTCCCGACGTTCTCTCCGGTGGCCGGGACACTGGCCGCCTTCGGAACCTTCGGTGTGGGGTTCGTCGCCCGGCCCCTGGGATCGGTGCTGTTCGGGCACATCGGGGACCGGCGCGGGCGGCGCCCGGTCCTCGTCGTCTCACTTCTGCTGACCGGAGCGTCGACGGTCGCGGTCGGCTGCGTACCGACGTACGAGTCGATCGGTATGGCCGCCCCCGTGCTCCTGCTGGTGCTGCGTTTCCTTCAGGGGCTCGGGCTCGGTGGGGAGTGGGGCGGGGCGGTCCTGCTGACCGCGGAGCACGCGCCCCCGGAACGGCGCGCTCTGTGGGCGAGCTTCCCGCAGATCGGGCCCGCAGTGGGCTTCCTGCTCGCCAACGGCGTGATGCTGGTGCTGTCGGCGTCCCTCACGGAGGCGCAGTTCGCCTCGTGGGGGTGGCGGGTGCCGTTCTGGGTGGCGGGGGTGCTCGCCGTGGCCGGGCTGTGGCTGCGTTCCTCGCTCGCGGAGAGCCCGAGTTTCCTGGAGATCGACGACCACGCGCGTGTGCCGCTCGCCGAAGTGGTTCGCGACCACTGGCGGCTGGTCCTGCTGACGGCGGGAGCGCTCGCGGTCGGATACGCGGTGTTCTACGCGGTGACGACATGGTCCCTCGCCTACGGGACCGAGCAGCTCGGCGTCAGCCGTACCGTCATGCTGATCTGCATCATGGCCGCGGTGGTGGTGAAGGGCGCTCTGACACCCGTGGCGGCTCTCCTTGGGGACCGTTACGGTCGCCGTCCGCTGTGTCTCGCGGGCTCTGCCGCCGCCGCCCTGTGGATGTGCCCGATGGTCGCGCTGCTGTCGACCGGCGAACCGCTGCTGATGTTCCTCGGCTTCCTGGTGGCGATGATCGCGTTCGTCACGATGTTCGCGGTCATCGCGGCGTATCTGCCGGAGCTGTACGAGCCCCGCGTACGGTGCACGGGCGCCGCGGTCGGTTACAACCTCGGCGGGGTCCTCGGAGGCGCCCTCACACCGATCGTGGCGACGGCGCTCGCCGGGCACGGGGGCCGGGTCCCGTGGGGCGTGGGCGCATATCTGTCGGGGATCGCGCTGTTCAGCCTGGGGTGCTTCGCTTTGCTGCCGGAGACCCGACCGGTGCCCCACCTCGTCGCCGTACCGGCCACGGAGTGACCTGTGGCAGTGATCATGGGCTCATCGCCGGCTTCAGGCAGGCGACGAACAGCACCAGCTGTACGCCTCCCCGGAGCGGCGTGGCCCGCCCGGGTAACCACCGCGGACGAACTTCGTCGGTGGGTCCCCGATGCATCCACCCGGGCCGTGGCGTCCCCTGGCCGGGAACCCTCAGCACCCAACGAGGCACCGGGAACGGTGGTAGGCAATTCGCCGCGCACCGCTCCCGATGATGACTGTTCCCACGTCCGACGGAGTCAGGCCTCGATGCTGTCCTTCGGAGCGCCTTCGCTCTCCTTCTGCGCCGACTCGGCCGCCTCCTGTTTCTTGGAAGCGATCAGACTGGTGATCGTGGTGACAACCAGGACAGCGCAGATCACTCCGAGGGAGACCGGTATGGAGATCTCCGGTACATGGACGCCGGACTCGTGCAGCGCGTGCAGCACCAGCTTGACGCCGATGAAACCGAGGATGACCGACAGGCCGTACGAGAGGTGGACCAGCTTCTTCAGCAGGCCGCCGATGAGGAAGTACAGCTGACGCAGACCCATCAGGGCGAAGGCGTTGGCGGTGAAGACGATGTACGGGT
>NZ_JAVFVX010000102.1:0-27089 GCF_033441795.1 Streptomyces sp. ADMS
GACGCTCGTCCTGCCCTTCCCGGTCGAACTGCTCCGCTTCCTGGAACGGGCGCAGGTCCAGCAGCCTCCTCCAGGCGGGTCACCTGGGTGAGGCGCGCTCCGCGTGTGGTTCCCGAGGCCCGTACGGCGTGATACACACGGCAAGGTCACAGTCCTGTCCGCCAGCAGGAAGGTCGCCTCATGCCCGAAATCGGCAGGCTTGAGATCGACGGTTCCGCGACAGCGGCTCGCTCCACGTCAGTTGACGGCTCCCCCGCCTCCCGACGGCCGGACGATGTACCTCAACTGCTACGCGCCGGGGGCGACGTTCGCGGTGCGGGGCCCATGGAGGCGGTAACCGGCGCCCCCTGGTCAGGACATGGCGGGCAGGCCATAACCTGTCCGCCATGAACGTAGCGGGGGACGTGGTCGACGGCCGGTTCGAGCTGTTGGAGCGGCTCGGCAGCGGCGGGATGGGCACGGTGTGGCGGGCCCGCGACGCCGTGCTGCACCGCGAGGTCGCGCTGAAGGCGGTACGGCCCGACGCGGCGGCGACCGACGCCGTACGGGAGCGGGTGCTGCGTGAGGCGCGGGCGCTCGCCCGGCTCAACCACCCACATGTGGTCACGGTCCACCAGATCATCGACGACGACCCGCATCCCTGGATCGTGATGGAGCTGGTGCCCGGGGTCTCGCTCGACAAGCGCCTGGAGTCGGGCCCGTTGACACCGGTTGAAGCGGCGCGGATCGGCGGCCAGGTACTGGACGCGCTGCGCGCCGCACACGCGGCGGGCGTCCAGCACCGGGACGTGAAACCGGCGAACATCCTTCTGCGGGAGGACGGCAACGCGGTCCTCACCGACTTCGGGATCGCCGCGCTCCAGGGCGCGACGGCCCTGACGATGACCGGCGAACTCGTCGGCTCCCCCGAGTACATCGCCCCGGAACGCATCCGCGGCCCCTCCGACGACCCGGCCTCCGACCTGTGGTCACTGGGAGTCGTGCTGTACGTGTGCGTGGAGGGCGTGAGCCCCCTGCGCCGCGAGACCTCGCTCGCGACCCTGGCCGCGGTCCTGGAGTCCGAGGTACCGCCGCCGTCCCGCTCCGGCGCGCTGACGCCCGTACTGAGAGCGCTGCTCGAACGGGACCCCGCGGCCCGCCCCGGCACGGCTCGACTGGCGGCGATGCTGAAGCAGGTGATGGCCGGCGGATGGGCGGAGGGGACGGCGACAACACCCCAACCCGTGGAAGACATTCCGGAGTTCGGCGAGCCGCCACCGCCCGCCGCACATCACGCCGCACATACGGCGACCGCCGCGGAACGGCGCAGAACGAAGCTTCGACCACGGCTCTCCTCGTCGACGTCCCCCCGCAGACGGGTCGCCGTGTCCGCACTGCTCGCGCTCCTCGTGGCCGTCTCCGGCCTGTTCGTCACCCTGCGCGTTCTCGACGGGAACGAGACGGACGGCGACTCGGGCCCGGTGGCCAGTACGAGAACCTCGCCCGCCCCCACCCCGACCACCCCGCCCACCGCGGCAGGCGGCTGGATCGCCCAGCTCCACTCGGAACCGGTCGGCTCCGGGACCGCCGTCCGGGACGCACGGCTCGCCGAGGTCAGGAAGTCCGTGCCGGAGGCGGTGTTCCTGCGCAGCGACAAGTACGCGTCCCTGCGCCCGGGATACTGGGTGATCTACGCGCCCGGCCCGTTCGCCGACGGCCGTGCCGCGCTGGTCTTCTGCGGCGAACGCGGCCGAACGACACCGAGTACGTGTCTGGGCCGCTACCTGAGCACCGTCACCGCCGACTTCACCCTCCAGTGCCGCCCGCCCGCCACCGCACCCACCGGGCACTGCACACGCCGCCAGGTTTCTTGATCACGAGCGTTGCCCACCGCGAGGTCGCGGCCAGGCGGGTGACGTCCGGACGGCTCGTCATCGCGGCGGGCCACCGGACGACCCCGGCATTCCTACCTTCGTACGATGATCACTCTCGTACGTCGAGTTGCCACCGGCTGTGTCCTCGGCGCCGCCCTCACCGCCCTCACCGCCTGCGGCACCGCCCGTGCCCCGCAGCGGGCCGAGCCGCCTCCCACGCTCCCGTCGTCCGCAGCCCCCTCTCCTCCGCCCACCCTCGCTCCCGGGCCCGCCGGTCTGACCCCCGTCTTCCGCAACGGCCCGCGCACCCCGGACAGGACCGTCGCCCTCACCTTCGACGCCGACATGACCGCCGGACAGGGCGACCGGGCGGCCGGGGGCGAGCGGTTCGACAATCCCCGGCTGATCGCCTCGCTGCGGGCACTGAAGGTACCCGCGACCGTGTTCATGACCGGACGGTGGGCCGAGGAGTACCCCGTCCAGGCCCGCTCCATCGGACGGGACCCCCTGTTCGAGGTCGCCAACCACTCGTACAGCCACTACGCCTTCACCGAGGACTGCTACGGACTGCCGGCCATCGCCGGTCGTGGCTCCGGTTCCGGTTCCGAGGAACGGATGCGCGCCGACGTCGAGCGGGCCTTCACCGCCTTCCGGGCCGCCGGGGTACCCAGGGCCATGCCCTACTTCCGCTTCCCCGGCGGGTGCTACGACCGGCGGGCTCTGCGCGCCCTCAGTGCCACCGGGGTCACCGCCGTGCAGTGGGACGTGGTCAGCGGGGACGCCTTCGCGACGGACGCCGACGCCGTGGCCCGGCAGGTGCTGGACGGCGTACGGCCCGGGTCGGTCGTCGTCATGCACTGCACGCGCAGCGCAGCCCCCGCGACCGAGCGGGCCCTCCGCACGATCGTGCCCGCACTGCGCGAGCGCGGCTTCCGGTTCGTGAAGGTGTCCGAGCTGATCGGGGCCACGGACGGCCGGCGGTGACCGGCTTACGCTGGTGCCATGAGTGAGGAGCACGAGGCAGACGACAAGGACGGCGGACCGCCGTACGCGGAGTGCGTGCTGTGCCGGAAGCCGACCGAGTACCCGAAGTCGCAGAAGGGCGTCACGCTCTGCCCTGTCTGTGAATGGCAGGAGGCACAGCGGGCCGCCTGCTCAGGGTGAGCGGCCACCGTGAGCAGGGCCGCGGTGGCCGGCGACGGCACCGGGGCCGTGCCCGAGCGTGAGCCGGTCACCAGGGACGTGATCACCGGACCGAACGCAGTCCCGCGCCCCGGGCTTGGCAGACTGGACGGCGTGAACAGCGAACCGACGTCTGCGGACGACAGTCCCTTCCGGTCCGAGCCCAGCGCACGTGACCAGGCCCCCCAGTTCGTCCTCCCCCTCGTCGCCCGGATCGAGAAGGCCGAGCCGCCCGCTCGTACGGACGCGTTGGAGACCGCAGCGCGGGCCGTTCTCTCGATCCTCGGAAACGAGCGGTCGGCCGGGGACGGGGAGTGGGCGCAGGCCATGCGGGACTGGGAGGACGCCCGGATCCGCAAGGTCGTGCGGCGGGCGCGGGGGGCCGAGTGGCGGCGGGCCGAGGCACTGCCCGGCATCACGGTCACCGGCAAGTCCGCGGAGGTACGGGTCTTCCCGCCCGTTCCGCTGGACGGCTGGCCCAAGGACCTGGCCCGGCTCCAGGTCTCCGGCACCGACCTGGACGACCCTCAGCCGCCGCGCGGCCCCGACCCGACGGTGCCCGTCCTCTGGTTGAACCCCGAGCTCGACATGTCTGCGGGCAAGGCGATGGCCCAGACCGGACACGGCGCCCAGCTGGCATGGTGGGAGTTGTCGGACGAGGCCCGCGCGGCCTGGCGTGACAGGGGCTTCCCGCTCGCCGTCCGCACGGCGGAACCGGCCCGCTGGCGTGAACTCACCTCCGGCGGACTCCCGTTGGTCCGGGATGCCGGTTTCACGGAGATCGCGCCCGGTTCGGCGACGGTCGTGGCGGACCATCGTCCCCTGGGCCGCACAGGGTTCGGACATCCTCGTTGAACATCCCGGGCTCCCGCCCGTACCTTCTGGCGCTGGCCACGTGACACCTGCCCAACGACCAGTTGGTTTCCCCCGACCGGTCCGCCGCCGGTCCCGGAAGTGCTGCCGCCCCCGACCGCGCGGTGGAGCCGACCGGCAACCCCGATGTGCGGTAGACGCCGTCTGCGACGACACCCGGCGTGGTCAACACCAACCGGCCGGAGGCGAAGGACCCCAACACCGTCGTCCAGGGCGGGTAGGCAGTCGGGCGGGCGGAAGCTCAAATGTTGCTCTGAAGGTCTCCCGGGAGGGGTTCGACCCGGGGGACACCGGCCATGACTCCGTTGCGCCCGAAGGGGCCGGAGAGGGCGAGGGACCATGAAGCGACTGGGTACAGGCATCGGATGGCGGCCGGAGATCGCGGACGCCGTGGAGGTCATGCCGGGCATCGACTGGGTCGAGGCCGTGGCCGAGAACCTGTGCCCGGGGCATCTCCCCGAGTCGCTGCTGCGGCTGCGCGAACGCGGTGTGACGGTGGTTCCGCACGGCGTCTCCCTGGGCCTGGGCGGCGCGGACCGGCCCGCCGAAAACCGGCTCACCGGGCTCGCCGAGCGGGCCGAGGCGCTGGGCTCGCCCCTGGTCACCGAGCACATCGCGTTCGTCCGGGCCGGCGGTCCGCTGACCGCGTCCCCGCTGCTGGAGGCCGGGCACCTGCTGCCCGTGCCCCGTACCCGGGACGCGCTCGACGTGCTGTGCGCGAACGTCCGCATCGCGCAGGCGGCCCTGCCCGTGCCGCTCGCGGTCGAGAACATCGCCGCGCTCATAGCCTGGCCGGGCGATGAACTCACGGAGGGCCAGTTCCTGTACGAACTGGCGGACCGGACCGGCGTACGCCTCCTCGTCGACGTGGCCAACCTGCACACGAACCACGTCAACCGGGGCGAGGACCCGGCGAAGGCCCTGGCCGAACTGCCGGTCGAGGCCATCGCGTACGTCCATGTCGCGGGCGGCTTCGAGCGGGACGGCGTCTGGCACGACAGCCATGCCCACCCGGTCCCGGACGCCGTCCTCGACATCCTCACGGACCTCGCCTCCCGGGTCACCCCGCCCGGCGTCCTGCTGGAGAGGGACGACAACTTCCCCGAGGCGGGCGAGCTGGAGCGGGAGTTGGGCGCGATCCGCGGGGCGTTGGAGCGGGCTACGGCTGTGGAGGGGCCGACGCCGGAAACGGCCGCATCGGAGACGCCGGCCGACAGGACACCCGACAGTGCGGGCTCCGCCCCCGCCCGCCAGCGCCTCGCCCTCGCCCAAGCCGCGCTGCTCTCCGCGCTCGTCGCGGGGACACCGGTGCCGGAGGGGTTCGACCGGGTGCGGCTGGGCGTCCAGTCGCGGGCACTGGGGGCGAAGCGGGCCGATGTGGTGGCGAAGGTGGCTCCGGAGCTGCCCGAGATCCTCGGGGCCGGATACCGGCCCGCCTTCCTCGCGTACGCGCACGGGCACCCCATGTCCGACGGCTACCGGCACGACGCGCTGGACTTCACCGCGCACCTGCTGCTCGGCGGGCAGCCGGAGGACGCGGAGAGCCGGCGGCGACTGCGCGAGTGGTGGCTGGACCGCTCGGGCCCGGTCCCGCGTTCCCAGCGCCCCGCGGCCCGACTGGCCCGGGCCACCCGCCGCGTACTCCTGCGCCTCTGACACACCCGGCCCCAACGGACGCACACCGTGCGGGGACCAACAGCGCCGCCCGCACCCTCCGATTCCACGTGCGGATCATTGGCGTCCCGGTGCCACCGTCTCCGGTCGCGACCTGTCCGCTGCCGCCGCCCCTGACCAGCCCACCGCCGGAGGCCGGTGAGGTCGTGGAGTTCACGGAGCCCGCGGAGCCTTCCGAGGAGCCCTGACTCGGCCACCGCCCATACGTCACGTACCGGCCATACCTCGTCCATATCCTGAAAGCCCATGGCGTTCCAGGCACCCTTCGCATAGAACAACGGCATGTTCTGGTCCTTCCTCCTGCTGCTGGCCTGGGTCGCCGCCGGCACCGCGTGCACCCGGTTGTGTCTGGCCGCCGTACACGCGGCTGCCATCGATCCGGACGCGGCCCCCGGTGGACGCGGGCGTGATCTGACGCTGTACGAGGCCGCGTTCCTGTCCGGCGGACCGGCGCGGGTCGCCGATCTCACCCTGGTGTCGATGGCCCGTCAACGGCGCCTGCTGCTCGCCCACACCGGCTGGGCGACCGTCGTGGACCCGAGCGGGCGAGACGAGATGGAACGGTCGGTGATAGGCGCCATCGGGCCCGAGGGGCAGTCACGCATCGCTCCGGTACGGACGACGGCGGCCGGCACGGAGGCCGTACGGAGGCTCGCGGACCGGCTCGTCGCGGCGGGCCTGGCCGTACCCGACGGCGCCCGGCGCGGAATCGCGTTCGCGGTCCGCCAGGTGCAGGCCGCCGCGCTGGCCGTCGTGGCGCTGGGCGCGGTGGCACTGCTGCTGCCCGGACGGGGCACCGTGCCGCGCGACCTGGTCGCCCTCTGGTTCGCGCTTCCCCTCGTCCTCACCCTGAGCTGCCTCGCCGTCGCCCGGGTCGAGGTCCACCCGTACTCCCGCTGGGCATCACCGGCCGGCCAACGGCTGCTCACCACCCTGTCCCGGCGTACCAGGACCGCAGGCCACCACGGCGCCGGCGACGAACGGACCTACCTCACCTCCGTCGCCGTACTCGGCGTCCGCGCGGTCGGCGAACCCGACCTGCGCGCGGCCTTCGCGCACCGGGAGCCCCAGGACGTCCTGCGCGAACTCCTGCGCTGACCCCCGCCCCCGGCGCCCCGGGAGTGTGCGGGGGCGCATAGGAGTGCTCGCGGCGACACCGGGCGGGCGGTGCTTGCCTTCGCCGAGCGCCGCCCGAAACATCCCTTCTGTTGCCACCGAAGGGATACGCGATGCGAGCTGCCGCCCTCTACTCGGCTGCCGGGTCCTTGTTGCTGACCACCCTGGCCGCCGCCCCGGCGGACAGCGCCCCGGGCCGGCCCGACCGTCCGGGCGGTCCCGGCTCGGCCGAGTTCCGGGGCTCCGTGCTGGCCGCCGCACGCGCCGAGGCGGCCGGTATCCGCTTCGGGAAGTGCCCGGCGGAGGAGGAGTTGCCGGACAGTCTGCGGTGCGGCACCGTCACCGTGCCGCTCGACTACGCGCACCCCGACGGCAAGCAGATCAAGCTCACCGTCAGCCGGACGGAGGCGACCGGCAAGGACCCGCGCGACCCCGAGCACAAGGTGGAGCGCCAGGGTTCCCTCGTCTACAACCCGGGCGGCCCGGGCGCGTCGGGCATGTTCTTCCCGCTGATCGGCGTCATCCCGGAGTGGAAGCGCATCGCGGGGGCGTACGACATGGTCGGGTACGCGCCGCGCGGGGTGGGCCGGTCGGCGCCGCTGTCCTGCAAGGACCCGAAGGTCTTCTTCAAGGGGCCCACGCAGGCACCGGCGCACCCCTCGGAATCGTACAAGCAGGAGCGCATCGCCGAGGCGAAGGCGTACGCGCGCGGGTGCGCCGAGCGTTCGGGCGACGCGCTGCGCCACTACCACTCCCTCAACAACGCCCGTGACCTGGACGTCCTGCGCGCCGCGCTCGGTGAGGACCGGCTGACCTTCATGGGCGCCTCGTACGGCACGTACTTCGGGGCGCTGTACGCGACGCTGTTCCCCTCACACGTACGGCGCATGGTGTTCGACTCGGTGGTGAACCCGGATCCGGGCGGGATCTGGTACCGCAACAACCTCGACCAGTCGGCCGCGTTCGAGGTCCGCTGGGCGGACTTCCGGGCGTGGGTCGCCCGGCACGACGACGTGTACGGGCTGGGCGCCACGCCGGAGGCGGTGCTGCGGAGTTACGAGAAGGCGGCTGCCCGGCTCGCCGCCGAGCCGGCCGGAGGGAAGGTGGGCCCGGGGCAGTTGCAGGGCGCGTTCCTGCAGACCGGGTACTACGACGACTACTGGCCGCACCGCGCACACGCCCTGTCCGCCTATCTGAAGGGCGATCCGCAGCCGCTGATCGAGCAGGCGGCACCGGTGACGGAGGCGGCCGTCGAGGCGGAGAACGGCAACGCGGTCTACACGGCCGTCGAGTGCAACGACGCGCCCTGGCCGACGAGTTGGCGGGTCTGGGACCGGGACAACACACGGCTGGCGCGCACGGCGCCGTTCGAGACCTGGGACAACGTGTGGATGAACCTGCCGTGCGCCTACTGGCCGGCGCCCCGGCAGACACCCCTCGACGTGCGGACCGGGCCGGGCGACCTGCCGCCGGTGCTGATCCTGGCGGCCGAGCGGGACGCGGCGACGCCGTACGCGGGCGCACTCGAACTGCGGCGCCGGCTGCCCGGCTCGTCCCTGGTGACCGAGCGGGGCGCGGGCACGCACGGCATCGCCGGCGGCCCGAACCGGTGCGTCAACGGCCACCTGGACGCGTATCTGCTGGCGGGCCGGCTGCCGGGGCGGAGCGCGGAGTGCGCCCCGCATCCGGAGCCACGGCCTGTGGGCGGGGCCGGCCGATCCCAGAAGGAACACAAGGAAAAGGCCATCCGGGCATCCTGAGGCAGAGGGGTGCCCGTCAGGCGAGCCCGGCGGCCAGCTCGCCGATGTCCTTACGGCGCCCCGTGCTGCATCCCTCCGGGGGACGAACCCCCGGACCCCCGGCCGCCCACAAGGCACCACCCCTGATCAGGCCAGCCCCTCGACCAGCTCGACCACCGACTTACGGCGCCCCGTGTAGAACGGGACCTCTTCGCGGACGTGCATGCGGGCCTCTGAGGCACGCAGGTGGCGCATGAGGTCGACGATGCGGTACAGCTCGTCGGCCTCGAAGGCCAGCAGCCATTCGTAGTCGCCGAGGGAGAACGAGGCGACCGTGTTGGCGCGTACGTCCGGGAAGCCGCGGGCCATCTTGCCGTGGTCGGCGAGCATCCGGCGGCGGTCCTCGTCGGGCAGCAGGTACCAGTCGTACGAGCGCACGAACGGGTAGACGCTGATGTAGTTCCGGGGCGTCTCGTCGGCCAGGAACGCCGGAATGTGCGAGCGGTTGAACTCGGCGGGGCGGTGCAGCGCCATGTTCGACCACACCGGCTCCAGGGCGCGGCCCAGCCTGGTGCGGCGGAAGAGGTTGTACGCCTCCTGGAGCTGGTCGGCGGTCTCGGCGTGCCACCAGATCATCAGGTCGGCGTCGGCACGCAGCCCCGACACGTCGTACGTGCCCCGGACGGTCACGTCCTTGGCGGCGAGCTGGTCGAACAGTTCCTGGACCTCGTCGGCGTAGCCCGTGCGGTCCTCGGGCAGGACGTCCTTCAGTCTGAAGACGGACCACAGGGTGTAGCGGATGACCTCGTTGAGGTCCTTGGCCAGCTTGCCCTTGTTCGGGATGCGGGCCGCGTCGGTGGTGGGGGCGTCGTCACTCATGTGCCTATTCTCCCGCTCCGGCGTGCGCGCTTCGCACCGGGTTGGCCGCAAGCGGCTCCAGCGGCCCCAGTGCGTCCACGGCCGCGTACGCGCTCGCGATGCAGGCCGGGATGCCGACCCCGTCGTACGCCGCGCCGCACACGGCGAGGCCCGGGAACTTGGCGATGTGCTCGCGGACGCGGTCCACGCGCGCGTGGTGGCCGACGGGGTACTGGGGCAGTCCGTCGTCCCAGCGGGTGACGCGGGTCTCGACGGGGGCCGCCGTCAGCCCGGTCGCCTCCTTGAGGTCGTGGCGCGAGACCTCGACCAGGCCGGAATCGGGGCGCTGGAGGATCTCCGTCTCTGCGTACCGCCCCACGGAGGTCCGCAGGACCAGCAGGTCCGGGTTCTCGTCGGCGATCCAGCCCCACTTCTGGGAGGCGAACGTCGACGCCTTGATGGTGCGTCCGTCGACGGGCGGCACCAGGAAGCCGCTGCCCTCGGGGAGGCTGATGTCCGCGCGGCGGTAGGCCAGGGTGATCAGGGCCATAGAGGCGTACTCCACGCCCGCGAGTCCGGCCGCGGCGGCCGGCGCCTCGGCGCGCAGCAGAACTGCGGCCACCGGGGCCGGTACGGCGACGACCACCCCGTCGGCGTCGAACACCCGCTGCCCGGCGACGACCCGCCAAGCCGCCGAGGTGCCGGCCGTCCGGCGCAGCTCGGTCACGGGCACGCCGGTGACGATCCCGCCGCCCCGCGCGCGCACCGACTGCGCGACGGCGAGCGGGAGTTGGCCCACACCCCCCTGGATGCCCATGAAGACCGAACCGGCCTGCTGGGGGGCGGCGGCCATCCGGGCCTGGATGGCGCGCACGCCCTCCGTCAGGGACGCGTACTTCCTGGCGACCTCGAAGAGCTGGGGTACGGCCGAGCGCATCGAGATGCGGTACGCGTCGCCCGCGTACACCCCGCCCAGCAGCGGCTCGACCAGGCGGTCGACGACCTCGCGGCCCAGGCGCGCGGCGACGAACTCCCCCACGGCCACGTCGTCCCCGACCTCCGTGCGCGGCAGGTCCGCGTCGCGCTCGATACGGGCCAGCCCCTCGTCCGAGAGGACGCCGGCCAGGGCCGAGGCGCTGCCGGGGACGCCCATGACGTGCCCCTTGGGCATGGGGCGCAGGGCACCCCGGGTCCAGATCGAGGCCGTCGAGGTGGCGGGCGGCTGGAGGTGGTCGTCCAGACCCACCTCGCGGGCCAGCGCGACGGCTTCGGGTCTGCGCGCGAGCATCGACTCGGCACCGAGGTCGACCCGCGCGCCCGCGATCTCGCCGGGCAGCAGCTTGCCGCCGACGCGGTCGGACGCCTCCAGGACCGTGACCCGGACACCCCGGTCCAGCAGCCGGTGGGCGGCGGCCAGACCGGCGATCCCGCCCCCGATGACGACGACATGCCCGGCACCCGCACGGGCCTCCACTGCGCTCATGCCACCACCCTCTCAGACCTCGCTGACACTCCCTTCGCCGCACGGCGCTCACGGTGTCCGGCGCGAGTCCCGACCGTGACCTCATCGGGACCGTAACCGGCCAACGTCTCGAACCCCTCAGGCGTCGAAGGAACGTCAGTCGTGCACCACGACGGTCCAACGACAGCCCTCGGGGGGAATCCGCAAGATGAACACCACGCGCACACGCCGCACACGACCCTCCACACACCCCGTACGACCGGTTCGGGTCCTGGCGGGCCTGCTCCTCGCCGCGGCCCTCGCGCTCACCGGCTGCACCGGCGCCGCCGACAGCGACAGTGCGAGCAGCGATGCGGGCAGGGCGGCGAAGGCCGACTCGGGTGCCCTGGAGGAGCAGGCCGCGTCCGACGGCAGGACGGACGGCGGCAAGGGCAGCGGCGCCCAGGCCAGTACGGCGCCCCAGGCGGCCACCGCCCCGCACATCATCCGCACGGTGTCCGTCTCCGTGCAGGTCAAGGACGTACCCAAGGCACTGGCCAAGGTCCGCACCACCGCGGTGAACGCGGGCGGCTATGTCGGCAGCGAGACGACGACCCTGGACGAGGAGGAGGGCAGCGAGAGCACCGACGTCGTCCTGCGGGTGCCCGTCGGCGAGTACGAGAAGGTCCTCACCGGCCTGGAGGGCACCGGCAGGCTTCTGCACCGGGAGGCGGAGGCGCAGGACGTCACCGAGCAGGTCGTCGACGTGGAGAGCCGCATCACCACGCAGCGCGCGAGCGTGAACCGCATCCGCGAGCTGATGGACCAGGCCACCGGACTCTCCGACGTGGTCACCCTGGAAGGCGAGTTGAGCCGCCGTCAGGCCGACCTGGAGTCGCTGCTCGCCCGCCAGTCCTCCCTGAAGGACCGCACGACCCTGGCCACGATCAACCTTTCCCTGTCCGAGACCCCGGGCAGGGAGTCCGACGAGGACGACGACCCGGGCTTCCTGGAAGCCCTCGCCGGCGGCTGGAACGCGTTCGTGACGATGCTGCGCTGGATCGTGGTGGTCATCGCCGCGGTACTGCCGTTCGCGGCGGTGGCGGCCCTGCTGCTGTTCGCCTGGCTGCGTCTCACCCGCACCCGGCGCCGGCAGCCCACCCCGGCGCCGTCCACGGGACCGGCCACGGCGACGTCCCTGCCGACGGCTCCGTCAGGGACCGACCAGGATTGAGACGGCAGGTCCCCGTAGCGTGTCCGTATGAGCATGAGCGATGGCCTGACGAGTGACACGAACCGTGGGACCGAGCGTCTGGTGGTGATCGGCGGCGACGCGGCGGGCATGTCCGCCGCGTCGCAGGCACGCCGGCTCAGAGGCCCCGACGAGTTGGAGATCGTGGCGTTCGAACGCGGCCACTTCACCTCATACTCGGCGTGCGGCATCCCGTACTGGGTGAGCGGCGACGTCCCGGACCGGGACCGGCTGATCGCCCGTACGTCCGAGGAGCACAGGGCCCGCGACATCGACCTGCGCATGCGTACGGAGGTCACGGAGATCGACGTCCCGGGCAACCGGGTACGCGCCCGGGACCTGGAAACGGGCGCCGAGTCATGGACGTCGTACGACAAACTGGTGATCGCCACGGGCGCCCGTCCGATCCGCCCCGAACTGCCCGGCGTCGACGCCCCCGGGGTGCACGGCGTACAGACACTGGACGACGGCCAGGCGCTCCTTGACACCCTCGCGGCCCTGGACGCCACCGAGGGCCGCCGTGCGGTCGTGGTCGGCGCGGGCTACATCGGTGTGGAGATGGCCGAGGCGCTCATCAAGCGCGGCTACGAGGTGACGGTCGTCAACCGCGGCGAGGAACCGATGTCCACGCTCGACCCGGACATGGGCCGCCTGGTGCACGAGGCGATGGAGGGCCTGGGCATCACCATGGTGAACGACACGGCGGTCACCAAGCTGCTCACCGGCGACGACGGCAGGGTACGCGCGGTCGCCACGGAGGACGCCGAGTACCCGGCGGACGTGGTGGTGCTCGGCATCGGCGTCCGCCCCGAGACGACGCTCGCACAAGCGGCGGGACTCCCCCTGGGCGACCACGGCGGCCTCCTCACCGATCTGGCGATGCGGGTGCGCGGACACGAGAACATCTGGGCGGGCGGCGACTGTGTCGAGGTCCTTGACCTGGTCTCCGGCCGGGAACGGCACATCGCCCTCGGCACGCACGCCAACAAGCACGGCCAGGTCATCGGCGCGAACGCGGGCGGCGGCTACGCCACCTTCCCCGGGGTCGTCGGCACGGCCGTGAGCAAGGTCTGCGACCTGGAGATCGCCCGCACCGGCCTGCGCGAGAAGGACGCACACCGGGCGGGCCTCCGCTTCGAAACGGTCACCATCGAGTCGACGAACCGCGCGGGCTACTACCCCGGCGCAGCCCTGATGACGGTGAAAATGCTCGCCGAGGCCCGCACAGGCCGCCTCCTGGGCGTCCAGATCGTCGGCCGCGAGGGCACGGCGAAGCGGGTCGACGTCGCGGCGGTGGCGCTGACAGCAGGCATGACGGTGGACCAGATGACAGCCCTGGACCTGGGCTACGCGCCTCCGTTCTCCCCGGTCTGGGACCCCGTACTGGTAGCGGCAAGAAAAGCAAGCACGGCTGTACGCAAGGGCACTTCTTGACAAGGGCGCAGGCCACCTGCCCAGGGACGCGGGGAACCGCGCGACAGACCACGACGGACCCGCACCCGGCATCCAGCCGCACCCCCTATGGGGCTACGCCGTCCCGTTGATCCGGTCAATCGCCTGCCGCGCCTGCTCCCCCGGAGGCCGGGAGGGCAACGAGGACACGGACGCCGATGCCGAAACCGTCGGCGGCGCCTGCGCACCCGCGGGCTTCGCGTGGGCGCCCAGCCCACTGGACCGCAACCGATGGCTCACCGCCTCGTCGAGCGACACGGGCCGCTGCATCTGCGTGGCCAGCCGCCCCGCCTCCTGGCCGAGCCGGGCCACGTCCTCCCAGGGCAGGTGGACCACCAGCGCGAGTTCAGCCTCTCCGTTCGGCAGAGCCTGTACCGACTGCATCGGAGGAGTAACTCGGTCGTTCATCGCCTGTTCCTCACGTAGTCCCCGCGACGCGCCTTCGCCGTGCCGCGGACGTTGAGGACAGATACGGACACAGGGACAGCCGCGTTCACCGATTCGCGGGACGCATCGGGGGCACTAATTCCTTGTGGTCATCCCCGTCCATGACGTGAACCCCGCAAACCGCACCCCCTGGGTCACGTACGCGCTGATCGCCGCCAACGTCCTCGTGTTCCTCTCCACGCCCGGCACAGCGGGTTCGGTGACGGGCGAGAGCGGCCTGGCGCAGCTGTGTCACCTCCAGGCGTTCCTGGACCGCTACGCCGCCGTGCCCCAGGAGCTGATCCACCACCAGCTGCCACGATTGGTCCCGACGGGCGACGTCGGCGTCGGCACGGGCGGGCCGGGCTGTGTGATCGGCCCGCCGGACTACGACAAGTCACCCGCGCTGTCCGTGTTCACGGCGCTGTTCCTGCACGGTGGCTGGCTGCACCTGCTGGGCAACATGCTGTTCCTGCTGATCTTCGGCAACAACATCGAGGACCGGATGGGGCACATCCGCTTCGCGCTGTTCTACGTCGCCTGCGGGTACGCAGCGACCTACGGCTTCGCCCTCGCGAACTCCGACTCGGGTGACCCCCTGATCGGGGCGTCCGGGGCGGTCGCCGGGGTGCTGGGCGCCTATCTGGTGCTGTTCCCGAAGGCCCGAGTGTGGGTCCTCGTACCGTTCCTGATCTTCCTGCCACTTCGACTGCCGGCCTGGATGGTGCTGGGCTTCTGGTTCGCGCTGCAGGCGGTGTACTCGTCCGGCGAGGGTGTCTCCGACGCGGGCACCGTGGCGTACGCCGCGCACATTGTCGGCTTCCTGGCCGGCATGTTGATCGCCTGGCCGCTACGCCCAGGCACCCCGCCGCCGCCAGAACCACGTGGCCTCCTGTGGGGAAGGCGGGCGCGGCCGGGTCAGTAAGGACAGCGAGACCCGGGCTCCTCCCGGACGGGAACCCCCGGAAGGACCGGGAACGGCTCAGTGAGTACGAGGACGGTGGGCTCGACCCAGGGCGAGGCAGGCACGCGAGCACCACATCAAAGTTCGCGATGGCGACCTTTGCATTCCGCGAGGAGGCGGCACCCGCCCACCTCTGCGACCAGCCGTGTCGATCGTTCACGAGGTCGGACACCCACCCCGGGCGAGACCGCTCAGGTCGCAGTCGAGTCGGGCGAAGATTCCTTCGCCACGCCAGGACGCGCAACAGGCGTCGACGTCGCCGTGGTTCGGGAAGTCATACGGAAGGCATTCTCAGGGGATTCCCGTGCGATTGACATAGATCGCGTCGAACAGGTCGCGCGGTTCTATCTTGGCCGGTGGACCTGCGGTCGAGTCGGGCTTTCCACCCTGCCGCCAGGGTCGGCTCGATCAAGGCCCAACAGGCGTCGGACAGGTCGCCGAGGTGCGGCTTCCGCCGGCTCACGCCGTAGCGTTTGCACAAGCAGGACGGAAGCCGGTGCTCCGCTGACCATCGGACAGTTCTTCCGCATTTCAAACCAGACGGACTTCCGCCCGCAGAAGCGAGCAAAACGGGCGGCAGATCTTGAGTTGCGGGAGAGGACGAGAGTCACCTACCCGATGCACCCGGGTAAATCAGGGCGGCAACGAAAGCCGCTTACCGGAAAATACATATGCCAATGTCCTCTCAGTGGACGTCGGAGTAGCTCTCGTCCGTGACGTCCATTTCCTTTCCGGCCGAACCCTCCGACCGACGCGTCCTCGCGCCGGAGCGGCCGGGCAGGACTGCCAGGACGATCACGGTTCCGGCGGCCATGACGATCCCGCCGACCATGCTGGTCTGGGCGACACTGTGAGCGAATGCCTGGTGGACGGCGTCGACGAGGGCCTGGGCCTGCTGCCCGGCGGTTGGGTCCTTCGCAACCTGCTCGGCGACAGCCAGGCCGCCGCCCACCGAGTCCTTGGCGGTGTCGAGGGCTGCGGCCGGCAGCTGCCCTCCGACCAGGTCGGTGAGTTCGGTCCGGTAGATCGTGCCGAGGAATGAGCCGAGGACCGCGATGCCGAGGGAGGCGCCGAGTTCCAGCGCGGTGTCGTTGGCGCCGCCGCCGACGCCCAACTCGGCCTCGGGGAAGGAACCCATGATGGCGTCCGTGGCCGGGGACACGCTCAGCCCGATCGCAAAACCGAGCATCATCATCGGTGCCAGGAAGTCGGTGTACGTCGAAGTCCTGTCGACCTGCGTGAGCAGGAGGACCCCCGTGGTGCCGATCACCATGCCGGCGACGACCGACACCTTCATGCCGAGCAGTGGGGTCAGCCGGCCGGTGAGAGCGGCGCCGACGAAGACCGCACCGGCCAGCGGCAGCAGCCGTACGCCGGTCTCCAGCGCACCGTAGCCCAGGACGAACTGCAGGAACTGGGTGGAGTAGTAGATCGCTCCGAACGTGCCGAAGAAGAAGAACAGCACCGCGAGCATCGACCCGCTGAAGGGCCGCAGCCGGAACTTGCGCACGTCCAGCATGGGGCGCGGGTGCCGCAGCTCCCACCAGACGAAGGACAGCAGGCCCGCACCGGCGACCACGGCCGCCGTGACGGGCCCGGCGCCCCAGCCGAAGTGCGGGCCTTCGATGGTCGCGTAGACGAGGCAGCCGACGGAGACGATGGACAGCAGGCCGCCCACGTAGTCGATCCGGCCCATGCCCTCGGCCTTGGACGGCGGTATCAGGAAGAGCGCCCCGACGATGGCGACGATGACGATCGGGACGTTGATCAGGAAGGTCGAGCCCCAGGCGTGGTCCTCCAGCAGCCAGCCGGCGACCAGAGGACCGACGGCGATCGCGAGGCCCGAGGTGGCTGTCCAGGCGGTGATGGCGTGGGCCCGCTCGGCCCGCGGGAACGTGGCGACCAGCAGGGACAGCGTGGCCGGCATCACCACGGCGGCGCCGACGCCCATGACGGCCCGGGCCGCGATCACCAGACCGGTCTCGTCGACCAGGCTGCCCATCACCGCACCGACGCCAAAGATCACCAGACCGGCGATCAGGGCGCCACGCCGACTGTATTTGTCGCCGATCGCGCCCAGGACGAGCATCAGCGCAGCGTACGGGACGGTGTAGCCGTCGATGACCCACTGCAGATCACTGCTGCTCAGGTCCAGATCCCGGGTCATGTCCGGGGCGGCCACGATCAGCGACGTGTTCGCCATGACCACGATCAGCAGGCTCAGACACAACACCAGCAGGGCCCACCAGCGCCGCGAGTACGGCCCGGTCATTTTCTCGACGGGGGTGTTTGCGAGGAGAGGCATCGGAGACTCCTGAGGAGACAAGGGGGCACGTTAATTGCCCATCGATGTGCAGACTAGTTTCTTGCCCATTGATGTGCAACTATCTTCGTGACCGCTACCCCGCACCGAGGTACCGACATGACGAGCCCCTCCGCCTCCCACGGATCGGGCCTCCGCAGGCCGCGCGCCACACGGAGCCGCATCCTCGAAGCGGCCCGCCAGGTGCTGGGGCAGGCCCCGGACAGCGGCCTCGGTGTCATCGCCGAGGCCGCCGGGGTGGCACGTCGCACCGTCTACGTCCACTTCGCCCGGCCGGGCCGCGCTGATCGAGGGACTCACCGCCGAGGCCGCGGGAGGCCGTACGGCTGGCGATCGCCGTCACGCCCACCCCGGATCCGGGCCCGGCAACTGCTCTGGCACGCTTCGTGCTCACACTGTGGCCGGTCGGTGACCGCTACCGCACACTGCTCAAACTGGCCCCTCAGGACCTTGGGGCGCAGCAAGTGAGTGAGTTGCTCGCCCCAGCACGCGAGACCGTGGCCGCGATCCTCACCCGCGGCCAGCACCAGGGCGTCTTCCACACCGGTGTGCCGCCCGGCCCGCTCAGCAGAGCGCTCGAAGCACACCTGCTTGCTCTGCTCGACAGCGTCAGCTCCGGAGTCTGGGCCGACGACGGCACGAGCGCCGCCACCGCGGCGCTGATCGCCGCGGGCGTCGACAGAGGCGTCGCGGCATCGACGGTCCGCCGACTGCGCGGCTCCTCACCCGGCACACCGTGAGACACGCCCCCCGTCTGAAACGCCTGCGATGACCGAAACAAGAGGAGTACGTATGCACCAGTCCCGGAACGGGTACGGCGACACGGTCGCGGACGGGACGTACCACCAGCCCTACCGGCCCAGCTCGCACCCGCAGCTTCCGCGCCCCGCGGTCGTCGCCGGTGTCGTCCTGCTCACGCTGGCCCTCGTCGCCGTCGCGGTCATGGCCGACCGGGTGGCGGCGGCGCGCGTGGACGCACGTACGGCCGAGGCTTTCCAGGACGGGATGGACACTCCTCAGCCGCCCGCGGTCCACGTGCGCGGCTTTCCCGTCCTGACCCAACCGGCCGCAGGCACCCTGCGCCGCGTGGACATCACCGCGCACGACATACCGGCCCGGGGAGCCGAGCGCCCGCTACCGGTGACCGAACTCACCCTCCGTCTCGACGACTTGCGGAGGTCCGGCAACGACAGTGAGGCTCACGCCCGCTCGGCGGAAGCCGTCGCTCACCTGTCGTACTCGGATGTGTCGAACGCCCTCGGCCTGGAGGTCTCCCAAGGCGCCCGTCCCGGCCAGGTGAGTGCGGCCGTCCTGCTGCCGCCCGACAACGAGGTCACCATGACCACGAGCGTCTCGGCGGCCTCCGGCAACCGCATCGCTTTCAAGGACTTCCATGCAACAGGCGGCCCGCTGCCGCCGGCCGGGGACGAACTGCTCAACAGGGCTTTCGAAAAGCCGATCCAGCTGCGGAACATCCCCACGGGCCTGCACCCGCGCACGATCACCACCACGGCAACCGGCCTGGGCGCCCGCTTCTCCGGCCGCTCGCTCACCTTCAGCCCCGGCCCCGGCCCCGACCCGGACGCCGACCGCGCAGGCGAAGCCGAACCGGCTCAGGCGTCGGCAGCGGGATCGGCACCCTGCTCTGCGCCTGCCGTCGTCACGACGTCGTTCACCACGGCACTCGCCCGCTTCCCGGGCACCCCGGCCGCGATCAGCGTGGCGACGGCGATCCTGGTCCCGTCGTCCTCCCACGCCCCGGTGTTGACACCCTCCAGCAGGGAGACGGTCAGAGCTTCCAGTCCCGCGCTGAGTACGGCCGGGGGCACATGCTCGTGAAAGGCGCCGTCCCGCTGTCCCCGCTCCAGGATGGCCGTGACCGCTGTACGGGCCGGGGCGAGGATCTCGGCCACCCTGTCCATGCCCAGGTCCCGGCGGGCCAACGCCAGAAGCATCCGGTAACGGTCTCCAACGGGCCACATCGAGATCACGAAACGCGCGAGTGCGCGCTCAGCCGGTTCCTCCGGCTTCACTCCGCCCGCCACCGCACCCTGCAACGCCTCGGACGCTTCCTCGGCAAGAGCCTCCAGCAAGGCAGCCCGCCCGGGAAAGTGACCGAACAGGGTTCGGCGCACGACACCGGAGGCCCTCGCGAGCTCCTCCAGAGTGATGTCGGGGTTCCGTCCGAGCTCCTGGCGGGCGGTGGCCAGGATGCGCGCCCGATTGGACCGCGAGTTGCGTCTCAGCGGCTCGCGGGCCAGGGGCTTGTTCAAGACAACAACCTCATCGGATCAGTACGGGCGACGTCGGAGGATGAACAGCACATCCATTCTGGCATGGCGGCACGGGCCTGTTCCGGTGACCGAGCCTCCGTCACCGACCCGGCACCTCGTGGGCGGCTACCTCGATGCGGACGTGCTTCTCCGGTCGTGCCACCTCTTCCGGCGGCGTGGAGCCTTGGCGAACGGCCGCCACATTCGTGTCCAGAGCGATGTGAGTCGGGTGCGGCTCTCCTGAAGTGACTT
Organism: Streptomyces sp. ADMS; assembly: GCF_033441795.1. Lineage (NCBI taxonomy): Bacteria > Bacillati > Actinomycetota > Actinomycetes > Kitasatosporales > Streptomycetaceae > Streptomyces > Streptomyces sp. ADMS. The sequence goes on from NZ_JAVFVX010000102.1 coordinate 19,679, forward strand.
GTTGGCCAGCGTGGTTGTGGGTCGGTCGGCCGTTCGACCGGACCGCCTGTCGGCGCGGCGGTGGAAGCGGCGGCAGCGGGGAGACGTCCCCGTTTTCGAGGAAGCCGGTGTCTCCGACGCTCAAGGCCTTCGGACCGATCGCCTCCTCCGCACTCCAGGCCAGCCGGGCCCGCACATGCGCTGGATCCCACGAGCCGGAGGTGATGAAGTGCGCCAGCGCCTGACGATTGGCCGCACTCGGACTTCACCCAAGTACGGGCCGGCAGGCCGGTCCTCTGACGGATCGATGCGGGACGGGCTCACATCCTCACCACCCGGGAGCAGAACAACGGGTCGCCACGATGCTCGGCGCTTTCAGTCGCCGGCACCGGAGGGCAAGGGGCGCCGGGCGATTTCGCGGGCCTCGCCTTCCGGCAGGCCCAGCATGCGCAAGGTCATCTCGGCCAGGCTCGCGGCGGCCTCCGCGCCGTCGAGATCCGGGCGGGAAATCCTCAGCTCGACCAGCGACAGCAGCGTCCCGCCCACGGCGGACAGGGCGATGGTCGGGTCGATAGAAGTGAAGCGGCCGATGGCGATGCCCCGCTCCAGGTCGCGTCGCGCGCGCGGGGCACTGCCCTTGTCGGAGTGGATGTGCGCGAGGCCGCGGTGGCGCAGGATCCGCATCAGATCCGGGTGCGAGTCGGCCATCCGGGCGGTGAGGCGGAAGCCGGCCGCGACGAGTTCGGCCGGGTCGTCGGTTTCCCGCAGTCGCTCGTCGATGGCCCGGCCGAACTCTTCCAGGGCGTCCGAGACCGCGACGTCGAACAACTCGGTCTTCGACTCGAAGTGGTTGTAGAAGGAGCCGAATCCCACGTCCGCCCGGTCGGCGATGGCCTGGATGCTGACGCCGGTGTCACCGGTCTCCGCGAGGATCTGCCGGGCCGCACGAACGAGGGCCTTTCGGGTCGCCGCACGACGTCGCTCGAAGCGGTTGCCGACCGGCGCTGCTGTGGACATGGAGGGAGTCTAGCAACCTCCGTGACCAAGTCGGCATCTCTGATTTTTTCGTCAGTTAATCAGGAACCAACTATTGACGATGAGATGTACAGACTTGATGATTTCCTCATTACGGCAATGTTGCTTGGAGGACGCCATGTCCGAACCCCATACCGCCCATGCCGACGTCAGGACCGCGCACCAGGACCTCCACAGTGAGCAGGGAGCCCTGCGCGGCGAGCACCCCGGGCGCACCCGGAATCCCGTGATCAAGGTGGCTGACCTGGCCTGGGTGGAATTCGAGAAGCCCGATCTGGACCGCGCCGAGGTCTTCGCGCGTGACTTCGGGTTCTCCGTCGCCGCCCGTGCGCCGGAGACGCTCTGGCTGCGCGGGACCTTCGCCGGCTCTCCCTGCGTGGTGATCCGCCGGGGGCGTACGTCCCGTTTCATCGGCCATGCGTTCCGCGCGGCCGAACGGGCCGATCTGGACCGGCTGGCCCGCGCGACGGGGACCGCCGTACGGGACGCGGACGTCCCTGGAGGCGGCAAGCTGGTCGACCTGCTGGACCCCTCCGGGTTCCCGGTGCGGGTGGTGCACTGCGCCGAGGAGCTGCCGGAGCTGCCCGGGCAGCGGCCGCTCCTCCTCAACTTCGGGAGGGATCACCGTCGCAGGAACGCCACCCAGCGCCCGCCGCGCGAGCCGTCGCGAATCCAGCGGCTGGGGCATGTGGTGCTGGAGACCCAGGCGTTCACCCGGAGCATGGACTGGTATCTCGACACGCTCGGGATGATCGTCAGCGACTTCCACTTCCTGGACGGGCGCCGGGAGCGCGGCCCGGTCATGGCGTTCTTCCGCTGTGACCAGGGAAGCGTCGCCGTGGACCATCACACGCTGGCGATGCATCTGGGACCGGGAGCGCATTACGTCCACTCCGCCTACCAGGTCACCGACCTCGACGCGATCGCCGCGGGCGGGGAGTATCTGGCCGAGTGCGGCTACCAGCGCACCTGGGGCATCGGCCGGCACATCCAGGGCAGCCAGATCTTCGACTACTGGCGTGATCCGGACCGCCTCATGGTGGAGCACTTCGCGGACGGCGACCTGTTCTCCTCCGACGCGGAGCCGGGGTGGGCTCCCCTGTCGGCGAGCGGGCTGGCCCAGTGGGGGCCGCCCGTCACCCGCGAGTTCCTCGGTACGAATCCGTCCCCCACCAAGGTCCGCGATCTGATGCGCGCACTCCGCGACGACAACGAACTCGACCCCGCCCTGGTGCTGGGCCTCCTGAAAGCGATGACCCCATGAGCACGAACGTTCTGCGTACCGAGGAAGGTTGGTGGGTGGTGCGCGACGAGCGCGCCGTCCGCATCGAGACCAAGGCGGTCACCACCGCCGAGCTGCTCGCGGACCGCGAGGCCGTACGGGAGGCCGGCGTCTCCGGCGAGACGGGCACGCCCGTCTCGGATCTGGCCGCGCTGTCTCCGGTCACCACCCCGTGCCGGGTGGTGGCACAGATGGTCAACTACCGCAGCCACGCCCGCGATTCGGGCTTTGCTGGTGAGATCCCGCCCACCTTCTTCCGAAAGGCCTCCGGCTCCGTCAGCGGCCCGCGCGACACTGTCGTCAAGCCCGCGCACGTGCGGTTCCTCGACTACGAGGTCGAACTCGGCCTGGTCATGGGCGCGCCCCTGCCGGTGGGCACGGTGATCGCCGAGCCCGACCTGCCCTCGTACGTCGCCGGGCTGGTCCTCACCAACGACGTCAGCGCCCGCGACGTGCAGTTGACCAAGGGCCAGTTCTACGAGAGCAAGTCGTACCCCACCTTCACGCCGACCGGACCGTACCTGGCGCTGCTCGAGCCGGAGGACTTCCCTCACCTCCTCAACCTGCGGCTGAGGCTGTCGGTCAACGGCAGCCCGCGCCAGGACCGGACCCTGGCCGACATGATCGTCCGGCCTGCGCAGGCACTGACGCTGCTGGCCCGCTTCCAGAACCTCGACCCCGGCGACCTGCTGCTCACCGGCACCCCTGGCGGCACGGCCCTGAAGGCACCGCCGAAACCGGTCGAGAAGATCGGCGCGCTGCTGCCGCCCGCCCTGAAGTGGAAGGCGTTCTTCAACAGCCAGGCCCGCAACCCCCACTATCTTCACGAGGGCGACGTCATCACCGCCACCATCGCCACGGACGACCACCGGATCGACCTCGGTGAACAGCGCACCCCCGTCACGGACGCACGGTGAGCGCCGTCTCCCAGGTGCCCGTGGTCGTCATCGGTGCGGGGCCGGTGGGCGTGACAGCGGCACTCCTGCTCGCCCGCCGCGGTGTGCGGACCGTAGTCCTCGAACGTCACCAGGACGTCTACCCGCTGCCGCGCGCCGTCGCCATGGACGACGAGGTCCGGCGGATCCTGCAAGCCGCCGGCGTCAGCGAGGAGTTCGCCGCTCGCGCCCGCCCGGCCAGGGGCCTGCGGCTGCTCGACGCACGGCACCGGGTGATCGGTGAGTTCCGGCGCTCCGGACACGGACGCCACGGCTTCCCGCAGACCAGCATGTTCGACCAGCCGGAGCTGGAGAGGCTGCTGCGCGAAGCCCTCACCCGGCGGCCCGAGTGCGAACTGCGGGGTGGCGTGGATGTGGTCGGCATCGACCAGAGCGACGACGGTCCCGTCCGGGTGACCTTCCGCCGTGACGGCACGGAGAGTCCTGAGTACCTGGAGGCGGACCTCATCCTCGGCTGCGACGGGGCCGGCAGTTTCACCCGCGAGGTCATCGGCGCCGTCTGGGAGGACCTGCGTTTCGAGGAGTGCTGGACCGTCATCGATGTCCGCACGCACCTCCCCGTCCGGTCCTGGGAGGGCGTCGAGCAGGTCTGCGACCCCGCCCGAGCCGCGACGTTCATGCGGATCGGTGAGGACCGCTACCGCTGGGAGTTCCGCCTGCGGGACGGGGAAGAACTGGATGCCCGACGTGTACGGGAGCTGATCGCCCCATGGCTGGAGGCGTCGTACGACGGTGACGTCGAAGTGATCCGGCAGGCTGAATACACCTTCCGGGCTCGTGTCGCCGACCGCTGGCGCCGAGGGCATGTCTTCCTGCTCGGCGACGCCGCCCACCTCACCCCGCCCTTCATCGGCCAGGGCCTGGGCGCGGGAATGCGCGACGCGTACAACCTCACGTGGAAAATAGGCCGCGTCCTGCAACAGGGCGCCGAAGAAAGCCTGTTGGACTCCTACGAGGAGGAACGCAAGCCGCACGCCCGACACATGATCCGCCTCGCCGTCGCGATGGGCTGGGCCATGACCGGCGGCCACGGCCGTGCCGTCGCGCTGCGCCGGAGCCTCGCGAGCACGGCCTCCCGGATACCCGCCGTGCGAGAGGCGGCCTGCCGCGACCTCAGCCCAGCCCTGAGCAGGAGCACCCTGATACGACGTCCCGCCCGCCTGGGCGGACGGGAACTGGCGGGCACGTCCTGTCCGCAGCCCTGGGTGAGCGTCGACGCCGGACGGATCCGCCTCGACGACCTGCTCGGCGACTCCTTCGCCGTCCTGAGTGCCGTTCCCGCCGCACCCTGGCTGCGAGCCGTCGCCGAGGCGATCGGCGCACGGATCATCAGCGCGGACGGCCTCGGCGACGACCACACCCTTTCCGCCTGGCTGCGCGGCGGCCGGGCCGACGCCGCCCTGCTGCGCCCCGACCGCGTCGTGCTGGACGTCGTCCCGGCGGGCGCCGACCACTTCACGGACGCCGCCGCCTGGGCGCCTCTGCTGTGCACCACCCGGCTCCACTCCCCCACCGAACCGCTCGCCACCACACCCCTGTCGAGGAGCACTTCACGATGACCGGTGCACAGCTCACCCCGCCCGGGAAGCCCTTCTGGAACTTTGACCCGGAGGCCACCACCACCAGCCGTATCGCGGACTTCGGTCGTTGGGTCACCCGGCACCGGGGCGTCCAGGCCGCCTACGACCACACCGACTACGCCGCCCTGCACCGCTGGTCCGTCACCGACCTCGAAGGGTTCTGGAGCGCGGTGTGGGAGTACTTCGACATCGACGCCGCCACGCCGTACGAGCAGGTGCTGGCCGAGGAGAAGATGCCCGGCGCCCGCTGGTTCACCGGAGCCACCCTCAACTACGCCCACCACGCCCTGCGCCACCTCAGCGGCGACCGGCCCGCGATCATCGCGCTGGATGAGACCGGCGCCGACCACGAGGTGTCCGGCGAGCAGTTGCGCGCCCAGGTCGCCTCCGTCGCCGCCACGCTGCGCGACCTGGGTGTCGGCCAGGGCGACCGGGTCGTCGGCTATCTCCCCAACACCCCGCACGCCATCGTCGCCTTCCTCGCCGCCGCCAGCCTCGGTGCCGTCTGGTCGGTGTGCGGCCAGGACTACGCTCCCCAGGCCGCCGCCGACCGCTTCGCCCAGCTGGAGCCCACGATCCTGATCGCGGCCGACGGCTACCTCTTCAACGGCGCCACCCACGACCGCCGTGCGGCCGTAATGGAGTTGGCCCAGTCTTTGCCGACGCTGAAGGCGACCGTGCTGGTGGACCATGTGGGCATGCCCTGGCCCACGGGCAACTACCCGGCGGTCACACTCAACTGGGAGGACGCGTCCACCCGTACCGAGCAACTCACCTGCACCCCGGTGCCGTTCGACCACCCGCTGTGGATCTTGTTCTCCTCCGGCACCACCGGCCTGCCCAAGGGCATCGTCCACGGTCATGGCGGAGTCCTGCTCGAACACCTCAAGACCCTGGGCCTGCACTCCGACCTGGGGCCCGGCGACCGCCTCCTCTGGTACACCACCACCCACTGGATGATGTGGAACCTGGCCGTCTCCACGCTCCTGACCGGAGCAGCGACCTGCACGTACGACGGCAGCCCGGCACCGCTCACCCGCCCCGACATCCTGTGGGAACTGGCCGCACGGCACCACGTCACCCTCTTCGGCACCAGCCCCCAATACCTCCTGGGCATGGCCAAGTTCCGCATCGACCCCTCCGCCCACGACCTGTCGTCCATCCGCACCCTCGGCTGCACCGGCTCCACACTCCCCGCCTCCGCCTACCCCTGGGTCCGCGACCACGTGGGCGAACACGTCCAGCTCGCCTCCACCACCGGCGGCACGGATGTCGCCTCCGGCTTCGCCGGCAGCGCCCCCACCACCTCCGTCTGGGCGGGCGAGCTGTCCGCCCCGAACCTGGGGGTCGCCCTGGCCGCGTACGACGCCGAGGACCGCCCGGTGGTCGACCAGGTCGGTGAGCTGGTCGTCACCCGCCCCATGCCTTCCATGCCGCTGTACTTCTGGAACGATCCCGACGGCAGCCGCTACCGGGATGCCTACTTCAACGCCTACCCCGGCGTGTGGCGGCACGGCGACTGGATCACAGTCACGGGACACGGCTCGGTGATCGTGCACGGCCGCTCCGACTCCACCCTCAACCGCAACGGCGTACGTTTCGGCAGCGCCGACATCCACGACGTCGTCGAACGCCTCCCGGAGATCACCGAGGCCCTGGTCATCGGCACCGAGGAACCCAACGGCGGCTACTGGATGCCCCTGTTCGTGGTCCTCGCGGCCGGCGTGGAACTGGACGACGCCCTGCAGGACAGAATCCGAGACGCCATCCGCACCGGCGCCTCGCCCCGTCATGTCCCCGACGAGATCCTCGAAGTCCCGGGCATCCCCCACACCCGTACCGGCAAGAAAATCGAAGTCCCCGTCAAACGCCTCCTCCAAGGCACCCCCGCCGGACAGGTCGTCAACCCCGCAGCCGTCGACAACCCCGACCTCCTCGCGTATTTCGCTCGTCTTGGCGCCGAACGCCGGGATGCGAGGAGCAGCGCATGACACCACCGACCGCCACCGTGCCCTCACCGCCACCGCTGGCCGGGGCCATCGACGTTCATGCCCACTACATCACCCCACGGCTGCGTGCCGCGATGGAAGCGGCCGGCCACGGACAGCCCGACGGGATGCCCGCCATTCCCGGCTGAAGCCCCGAGGCGGCGCTGGCCGCGATGGACCGTACAGGTATTCCCCCGGCTGGCCTCGGCGACGAGCGCACGGGAATGACGACAGCGCCACCGTCCGCACTGCCACCGCCCAGGTACGAGCTGCGCCTGCTCGTCAACCCGGGTGGTGGCATGCGCCGACGAGGTGCCCTGTACGGGCAGGGGCACGGCCCCCGCACTCGGCCGTGCGCACGCCGGGCCACCTCTGGACGACCGCTTTCGGGTCGGGGCCGTCGGTCCCACCCAGGGGTCGCAGACCCTCTTCCCTTGTCCGGTGGACCCGCCACCGTGGACGGCAGCGTGGCCGATGGGTACGCCCTGCTGACTTGGGCATACCCCGAAGGGCGTTCGGCCGTGTCGAGCCGGGTGACACCTAGACCCGTACTTCGCGGGTCGTTGATTCGTATGGTGTGGCCGGTCGGGG
>NZ_JAVFVX010000103.1:0-27050 GCF_033441795.1 Streptomyces sp. ADMS
TATTGCGAAAAGCCCTGTACCGGGTTACCGGTACGGGGCTTTTCTGCATTCCGGGTCATTTAGGGTCCTGCTATGCGCTATGACCTCGTGATCTTCGACAATGACGGTGTTCTGGTCGACAGTGAGTCGATCTCCAACACCCTCCTGGCCGCCTATCTCACCGAGCTCGGCCATCCGACCTCGTACGAGGACTCCCTCCGCGACTACATGGGCTCCGCCATGCACCGCGTACACGATCTCGTAGAAGAGCGGAGTGGGCGGCCGTTGCCTGACGACTTCGATGATGTCTTTCATGCCCGGGTGTTCGCTGCCTTCGAGCGGGAGTTGGAGCCGGTGGCCGGCGTGGTCGACGTGTTGGAGAAGCTGAAAGCTGACGGAGTGCCGTACTGCGTGGCTTCCTCCGGGAGTCATGAGCGGATTCGAGTGGGGCATCGGACCACCAAGCTTGAGCGGTGGTTCGCGGGCGGGCGCGTTTTCAGTGCGCAGGATGTGGGGCGTGGGAAGCCGGCGCCCGATCTGTTTCTCTATGCGGCGGAGCGTATGGGGGTGGCGGCTGAGAGGTGTGTGGTGGTGGAGGACAGTCCGTTGGGGGTGGAGGCCGCTGTCGCGGCCGGGATGGATGTGCTCGGGTTCACCGCCATGACTCCTGCGGAGCGGTTGGTCGGGGCCACGCAACTCTTCGGCAGCATGGGTGAGTTGGCTGAGCTGGTTGTCTGAGGCTGGGCACGGGGGATGCGGGGGCCGGCGCCAGTACTGGTTGTGCTGTAGCAGTTGCTCAGGGTGGCCGGCGGGGCGTTGTTCTGGGGTGAGTTCAAAGATGAGCTGAATTCATCTTCCTAATCGTCTACCCACGGGTAGGCGTGGGCCATACGCTCGCCGCCATGACAGATGTGCTGCGGCGCGGCAGAGCCTCGCTGGCGTTCAGCTTTTTTGCACAGGGCGCTGCCTTTGCGCTGCTCGTGACGCGGATCCCGGCCATCCAGGACCGGTACGGCGTTTCCGACGGGATGCTGCCCCTCTTCCTGGCCGCCGTGCCGGTGCTGGCCGGTGTCGGCAGCGTCTGCACGGAGCACTTGGTCAAGCGGGTGCCGCCCAGTCTCGTACTGAGGTGGTCTCAGCCCGTCGTACTGCTGGCGCTGCTCGGTGTCGGCGCCGGGGATCATATGGCCGAGTTGGCCGTCGCGCTGGGGTTGTTCGGGCTGGCCGTCGGTGGGCTCGACGCCTCGATGAACATGCTCGGGGTGAGTCTGCAGCGGGCGTACGGGCGCAGCATCATGCTCGGGTTCCATGCGGCGTTCAGTCTGGGCGGCATCGTCGGGGCCTCGCTGGCCTGGGTCGGCGCGCACTGGCATCTCGCCCTCTTCGTGTCCTACCTGCCTGTGGTCGTCGTGCTGTTGCCGGCCGTGCTGGTCGGAGGTCGGTGGTACGTCGACGCGAGGGGCGGGGGAGAGAAGCGGCACGCCTCCGCGCCGAGTGAGGCGTCCCCTGAGGGAGCCGGGTCGGGCACTGTCGTCTTCAAGATGCTGCTGCCCCTGTGCCTGGTGATGACCTTCGCCTATATCGGGGACTCGACCGTCTCCAACTGGAGCGCGAAGTATCTGCAGGACGTGCTCGGGAGTTCTGAGCAGCTGGCCACCGTTCCGTACAACGTGTACATGGTCACCACGCTCGTCGGGCGGGCCATCGGGGACGTGGGGGTACGGACGTTCGGGGCCGTGGCCGTCGTACGGGCGGGTGCCCTGGTGGCGGCGCTCGGGTTCGCCGTGGTGGCGGCGGCGCCCGGGGCCTGGGTCGGGATGCTCGGCTTCACGTTGCTGGGGCTCGGGTTGTGTGTGATCGTGCCGCAGACCTTTGCCGCCGCCGGCCGGCTTTTCCCCGGGGCTTCGGACGCTGCCGTCGCACGGCTCAACATCTTCAACTATGTCGGCTTCCTGATCGGTTCGCCCCTGGTGGGTGTTTTGGGTGATCTGTGGAGCTATCGAGGGGCGATGCTCGTTCCGATGGTGTTGGTCCTGGTGACGTTGAGGTACGCGGGGTCGTTCGATCCGCAACATGCCCGATACGGTGACGGGCATGAGCGGCCGCGCACAGCTGATGTGGGATGAGGCAGTAACGGGCTATGACTTCGGTCCGGACCACCCGATGGATCCGGTCCGGCTAGCCCTGACCCGGCGACTCGTCGACGCTTTCGGGCTCGATCAGGATGTGGACGTGGTCTCGGCGAAGCCTGCCGGGGAGTCGACCCTGCGGCTTGTGCACCGTGAGGACTACATCGAGGCGGTCAAGGCCGCGTCCGCCGATCCGGGGTCGGCCGACGCGGCTTACGGGCTGGGTACTGTCGACGATCCCGCCTTCGCCGGGATGCACGAGGTGTCCGCGCTGATTGCCGGGCAGTCGGTGGGGGCTGGTGAGGCTGTGTGGCGTGGGGAAGCGCTGCACGCCGTCAACTTCGCGGGCGGGTTGCATCATGCGATGCCCGGGGGTGCGTCCGGGTTCTGCATCTACAACGACGCCTCGTTGGCCATCGCCCGGCTGCTGGAGCTGGGGGCCGAGAGGGTCGCCTATGTGGATGTCGACGTGCATCACGGGGACGGCGTCCAGGCCGCGTTCTGGGATGACCCGCGGGTTCTGACCATCTCGCTGCACGAGCATCCGCGCACGCTGTTTCCGCAGACCGGGTGGCCCGAGGAGACGGGGGCGGAGGGACCCGCCGCGGGCAGTGCCGTCAATGTGGCGTTGCCGGCCGGGACGGGGGACGCCGGTTGGCTGCGGGCCTTTCACGCCGTCGTGCCCGAGCTGATCGCCGACTTCCGGCCGCAGGTACTGGTCACCCAGCACGGGGCCGACACCCACTTCGAGGACCCGCTCGCGCATCTCGCCGTGTCGTTGGACGCGCAGCGGGCGGTGCAGGTCGCCTGTCACGACCTCGCGCACGAGTACTCCGACGGGAAGTGGGTCGCCCTGGGCGGAGGCGGATACGCGGTGGTGGAGGTCGTACCGCGGTCCTGGACGCACCTGGTGGCGATCGCGGCGGGGAGGGCTGTCGAGCCCACGGCCGTGATTCCGGAGGAATGGCGGCAGGAGGTGTTCGCGCGTACGCGGCAGTTGGCGCCGGCGCGGATGACGGACGGACGCTGGCCGGTGGCCTGGGCGGACTGGGAGGCGGGGTACGACCCCGCGGATCGGCTGGACCAGGCGGTTGTCGCGGCTCGGCGGGCGGTGTTTCCGCTGCGGGGGCTGCTGGCGTAGGAGGCGCCGGTCGTCTGTGTGGCGGGTGCGGCCGGTATCCGCACCGGCACCAGGTGAGGGGTAGTACACCGGGCCCGCGCACGTGTAACAGGCGCCGCGGTCCCGGGTCGGCGGGTCTGTGGCCGGCGAGTGCGTGGTGTTCCCCTATTACGCCAAATGTGGGGTGTTCCCCGCATTCTGGGCATCCGGGACCAGTGGCTGCGCCACCATCGCTGACGTGTTGAGTGCCGGGGCCCTGCGCGCCCATCTGCTGGCCGCCCGGCTTGCCGGGCCCGTGGCCACGTCGCGGGAGGAGAGTCTGCGGAGCTATCGGCTTTTCGCCGCCGGTGATCCCCGGGTGCTGATCGGACTCGATCCTGAGCGGACTTGGCGGCAGCGGGATCTGATCGGGTTGATGGCCGACAGATGTGGGGTTTCGGCCGATCCGCAGAGCACCTCCGGATGTGATGTGATCGACCCGGAGCGGACGCTCGTGGCTCTCGACGCCTTCGCCGAGCGACTCTCCGCAGCCGCGCGGCACCGGGTTCCCGTACTCCTGGGTACCGGACACCCGCACCGACTGCTCGGTTTCTACGCCGCTCTGGCGGACGCTCTGTCGGCGGCGGGGTGTGCCGTCCTCAGCCCCGCGCAGGGTAGCTCTGTCGACATAACGACCCGGTTCGGTCTACGCACGCACAACCTTGACTACGTACGAGGAGTCGCGCTCGTGCGGGAACCGGACGCCCTGGCCGCCGGGCGTGAGCCGGGCGCACACACCCACTCCCCGTTGCCCGTTCGGGCCGCTCTGGCCGCCGCCGCCGAGGCCGGCGGGATGCTCCCTGGGCTGGTGATCGGGGATCACGGATGGGTCTGCGGTGCAGGTCAGCTGGGGTTCGAGGCCATTGGGCTGGCCGATACCGACGATCCCGCGCTCTTCGTCGGAGAGGCTGAGGGGCGCGTGTCCGTCGTCGTGCCACTTGATGACGCTGTGCGGTCCGATTACTACCGGCCGATTACCCGCTACGTACTCAATCGAGCGTGTCTGTCACAGTAGGCCGCCGATGGGTGCACCTCTTCCCCACTCGCATCACACGCCCCTACATTGGGGAGTGAGCACGCAACGACGAAGAGTCACCGGAAGGGGAAGCCGGTGACCGTCGAGTGCGGAAGGTTCAGGTGTGTCATGGCTGCAGCTGGCGAGAGGCCTCTGAACGAGGTTCAGTTCCTGACCGTGGCGGAAGTCGCCTCGGTGATGCGAGTGTCGAAGATGACCGTGTACCGGTTGGTGCACAGCGGTCATCTGCCCGCGATTCGGGTGGGGCGGTCCTTCCGCGTCCCCGAGCAAGCGGTTCACGAGTACCTCCGCGAGAGCTATGTGGGGGTGGAGACAGCCTGACGGCGCGTCGAGGGGGGGCGGACGGGGACCCTCAGGGCTACACCGGGTCCCCCCTGATCTCGTCGATTCCCCTCGATTACAACCTCAGCGCTCGGGCGGGTAGGCTAGCCCCTCGTAGGTCGTATGGGCCCATGGCGCCCAGCACCGAGTGATGAGAAGTGAGCGAGGGTAGTCGTGGGCTCTGTTATCAAGAAGCGGCGCAAGCGGATGGCCAAGAAGAAGCACCGCAAGCTGCTGAAGCGCACGCGCGTTCAGCGTCGCAACAAGAAGTAGTCGCACCGATCGCGAGATCGGGACCGCTACTTCTCGGCGACGCCGCGAGAGCGCGAGCGTGAGTGTGAAGGCTGTGGCCCCCCACCGGTTTCCGGTGGGGGGCCACAGTCGTATTAGCGTGTGCATACGACTGTGTGGCACATGGCTTGGTCTGATCGTACGTCTGGCGTCCTCGTGACTTCATGCATCGGGCGGTCATCACAGCGCAACAACAACCCGCTAGGTTGGGCTCCACACGGGAAACACGGTTGGAAGGAAGGCGCTGATCTTGGGCAAGGTCGTGCTCGTCACCGGAGTGGCCCGTCAGCTGGGGGGCCGGTTCGTACGACGGATCCAGCGTGACCCGCAGGTGGACCGGGTTGTCGCCGTGGACGCGGTTCCGCCCGAGCACCACCTGGGCGGCGCCGACTTCATCCAGGCCGACATCCGGCAGCCCACCATCGCGCGGGTGCTCGCCGAGACGAACGCCGACACGGTCGTGCACATGGACGTGACGGGCATCGCCCTGGGCAGCGGCAGCCGCACCACGCTCAAGGAGACCAACGTCATCGGCACCATGCAGTTGCTGGGTGCCTGTCAGAAGTCCCCCGCCGTGAAGCGGCTGGTCGTGAAGTCCAGTACGAACGTGTACGGGTCCGCGGCCCGGGATCCGGCCGTCTTCACCGAGACCACCACGCCCAAGTCGCTGCCCAGCGGCGGCTTCGCCAAGGACGCGGTGGAGGTCGAGGGGTATGTGCGGGGGTTCGCGCGGCGGCGGCCCGACGTCGCCGTGGCCGTGCTGCGCTTCGCCAACATCCTGGGGCCGACCGCGGACTCGCCGCTCGCCCAGTACTTCGGACTGCCGGTCCTGCCGACCGTGTTCGGCTACGACCCCCGGCTGCAGTTCGTGCACGAGGACGACGTGATCGAGATCCTGCGCATCGCCGCCCGCGAACCGGAGCGCGGAACGCTCAACAGCGGCACGTTCAACGTCGCCGGCGACGGAGTCCTGCTGCTCTCGCAGTGCTCCCGGCGGCTTGGCCGCCCCACTCTCCCGCTGCTGCTGCCCGCGGTTACCTGGGCCGGCTCGTTGATGCGTACGCTGGGCATGACGGACTTCTCGCCCGAGCAGATCCGGCTGCTCACACACGGCCGGGTCGTGGCGACCAACCAGATGCGCGAGACGCTGGGTTACCAGCCGAAGTTCACGACCGCCGAGACGTTCGCGGACTTCGCACGTGTCCGCGGACCCGGCCTGCTGCCGCCGGAGGCTCTCGCGGGGGCCGTCGACCGGATCGCCGCGCTGCCCTTCGTACCCTTCGCGGGCGGCGGCGGTATCCCGGCCGCGACAGTCACATCAGGCACGACAGCTGCAGAAGCGACCTGACGGAGACAGCCCACCGACGCAGAGCGCCAACCGAGGAGCGCATCAACGATGGCGGATGCCAAGGTCATTCCGTTCGACGACGACAGGTCCCGAGCGGGCGCCGCCGCGCGGCCGTCGCGCCGGCGGAACGCGGGGAGCAGCCGGCGCAAGGGTGAATCGGCGGTGGTACGCGAGGTCCAGGCACTGCCGGGACGGGCGCGCCCGCAGGATGATGTACAGGTGACACGAGAGCAACAGCCGCCCCAGCAGCCCCAGGACCAGCCTGGGCACCCGTCCCCGTCCCCGTCCCCGTCGTCCGCCCCGGACGGCGGTGTCGTCGGCGGCCTGGAGCGGCGTATCGCGGGCGGCCTGTCCTTCCTGCGGCGTCGGCTCACCGGGGACTACGAGGTCGACGACTTCGGCTACGACGCCGAACTCACCGACCAGGTCCTGATGTCGCTGGTGCGCCCGCTGTACGAGAAGTACTTCCGGGTCGAGGTCAAGGGCATCGAGAACATCCCGTCCGAGGGCGGCGCCCTGATCGTCGCCAACCACTCCGGGACGCTGCCGCTGGACGGCGTGATGATGCAGGTCGGTGTGCACGACAACCATCCGGCGGGCCGCCATCTCCGGCTCCTCGCGGCGGACCTGGTCTTCGTGCTCCCGGTGATCAACGAACTGGCCCGCAAGGCCGGTCACACCCTGGCCTGTGCCGAGGACGCGGAACGGCTCCTGGAGCGCGGCGAGCTGGTCGGCGTGATGCCGGAGGGTTTCAAGGGCATCGGCAAGCCGTTCAGCGAGCGGTACAAGCTGCAGCGCTTCGGCCGCGGCGGCTTCGTGTCGACGGCACTGCGGCAGGGCGCGCCGATCATCCCGTGCTCGATCGTCGGGGCGGAGGAGATCTACCCGATGATCGGCAACGCCAAGACGCTGGCCCGGGTGCTCGGCTTCCCGTACTTCCCGATCACTCCGACGTTTCCGTGGCTGGGCCCTCTGGGCGCGATCCCGCTCCCCACGAAGTGGACGATCCAGTTCGGCGAGCCGATCCGCACGGACGGCTATCCGCCGGAGGCGGCCGAGGACCCGATGCTGATGTTCAACCTGACGGACCAGGTCAGGGAACAGATCCAGCACACCCTCTACAAGCTGTTGGTGCAGCGGCGGTCGGTCTTCTTCTGACGTACGTGTTCTTCCGACGCCGCTTCGTTTTCGGGTGTCGCGGCTCGCTTTCGGGTGGTGCGGCTCGTTTCGGGTGGTGCTTGTACGACGGTTGGGGCGCCCTTCCTGCGAAGGGCGCCCCAACCGTCGTACGGCCGACTTCTCCAGTTGCTCTAGCTCGCGTCCTCGCTGTCGATACCCAGGCCGGGCAGCAGGCCCGGGAGGAGCGGCGGGAGCGTGACGTCGGGCTCGGCGCTGGACGGGGTGGTCGTCGACGGGGACGCCGTGCCGCTGTCCTGGGGCGGGTCGAGGAGGCCACCGGTGCTGCCGCCGAGCAGGCCGTCGCTGCCGGTGTCGGAGGCGGACGGCCTGGGGTTGCCGCTGCTGGACTCGCGCCCGTCGGCAGCGTTGCCGCCCGTGTCGCTGGGCGCGGCCGACCGGTCGGCACCGGACGAACTCGTGCCCGACTCCGGTCCGGAGCCCTGCCGTTGGTTTCCGCCGCCACTGCCTCCGCCGCCCTTGGTGGGGGGCTTCGGCAGCAGGGACTGGAGGGGGGCGACTTCTTGGTCTATGGCGTCGAAGACCGACGACACCTCCTGGCTCACGTCCCCGAGCTGGACGGGGAGGCGGTCGCGCAGGGCGCCCCAGGCCTCGCGGTGGGAGCGGGAGAAGGCGTCGAGGGCCTGGATGGGGCCCAGGGATTCGGGGTCGCGCTGATACGCCTCGCGCAGCAGGCGGTGGCCCTCCGAGGCGTCGTGCCGCATGCCGGAGAGGGCGCGTCGGATCTCGCCGAGCGACTCGTGGTCGAGCTGGCCGGCGCGGTCGCGCTCCATCAGTCTGCGGGCCTCGTTGAGCCGGGTCGAGGCCTGGTCGAGGTAGACCTGGCCTCGCTCGCTGTCGCCGTCGGCCAGGTAGTTGAGCTTGACGTCCTCGATGCCGCGCTTGAGGCCGTACAGCGAGTCACCGGGCAGGGCGTCGGAACTGGCAGCGGCAACGCCGCCGAAGGCTCCCGCGGCCACGCCCACGCTGAGTCCGCCCGCGGCGAGACCCTTCGTCAGCCGTGAACGGGGTCGCAACTTCCCCAGCCCGCTCGTCCGGTGTGCGCCCTTGGCGCGGGAGCGCTGCTCGGGCACCAAAGAGTCCCTCGCCTCGCCTCCCGGCACCGTGCCGTCCCGCAGCATGGCCTCCATCGCGGCCACCAGCTGGGCCCGGTGCACGACCTTGACGGCGGGGTCGAGCACCGGTTTGGGCAGCTCGCCGAGACCGGTCGCGAGGTCCAGCAGACGGTTTGGTTCGGTACGTTCCGCCCGGTGTTCCGCCTGGTGGTCCGCCCGTTCCGCGGCAGCCGCGGCCCGCTCCGGGTCAGGGTCCGGTGCCGGTCCTTCGGGCTGCTCGGCCGCCGAGTCCCGGTCGGACAGCTCCTCCAGGGCCTGGGCGAAGGCGTTCGCCCGCCGATGCGCCGAAACGTTCGCGATCACTGGCGGCACCTCCTCTCGTCATGACGGTCGGCTCCCCAGGGGGTCCTGAGGGTTGCACACCCTTGACCACATCCACACGATCGGGTGATCGGAGAGGGTCAGGGAGTGACCACAGGGAGCCTGTATCCCGCACAACGAGTGGCGCGGCACTTGGGTTACGGACGGCGGATGAACGGACCGCGAACGCAACGGACTTTCACGGAAGGTGAGTTGGCGGTCGCTGAGGGTGCGGTCGCCGGGCGGGCGGCCGCCTTGTGTACGGGTGCCGGGCGTACAGGGGCCGGAAAGGGCGTGGGGCGGGTTGCCCGGTGGGTTCTTCCGGCTCGGGTGCGGGGCGGGTGCGGGGCGGTGGTGTGTGCGCGGTCCCTCGTGCGGTGTTCAGCGCGCGTCTTCCGGGAGGAGCCGGGCGAGTGTGCGGACGGCACGGTACTGGAGGGTCTTGATGGCGCCCTCGTTCTTGCCCATCACACGAGCCGTCTCCGCGACCGACAGCCCCTGGAGGAAGCGCAGGGTCACGCACTCCTGCTGCTGGGGGTTGAGGCGTCGTACGGCGTCGAGGAGAGCGGCGTTCGAGAGGGACTCCAGGACGGAGTCCTCCGGTGAGCGCTCGACCTCGTTGGCGTCCAGCATCTCGCCGGTGGTCACTTCGAGCCGGAAACGGCTGGACTTGAAGTGGTCCGCGACGAGGTTACGGGCGATGGTGACGAGCCAGGCGCCGAAGTCGCGGCCCTGCCAGGTGAAGGTGCCGATGCGGCGCAGGGCGCGCAGGAACGTCTCGCTTGTCAGGTCCTCGGCGGTGGCCTTTCCTCCCACCCGGTAGTAGATGTACCGGTACACAGTGTCGCTGTACTGGTCGTAAAGGCGGCCGAAGGCATCGGCCTCACCGGCCTGGGCACGCTCGACAAGGTCCATCATGCGGGCGCTGTCACTGTCCGCGGCGGGGCGGCGAGCGGTGGCGGCACCGGTCGCGCGCCCTCGTCTGCCGACCGCGGCGGTGCCGTCGGCCAGCGCGTAGCACGGGCCGAGTGGTGCGGCGGTGGCGAATGCGGGGACGGCGTACGCGGTGGGGACGAAGCCGCGCAACAGGTCTAGGACCGTTGCGCGCAGCGTAGCCAGGCCCGAGGCGTCAACCCCGACGTGTGGGTACACGGGACTCCCAGAGGCAGAGCTTCCATCACGTGCAGTGCGGGACCGTTCACCCGTCGTAGCGACGGAGGGGGTACCGGTTTGCGTCTGAGGAGAATAACGCTTCGTGCAGGCGCTGCTACACCGGGTTGCTCAAATCATCGATTACGTCGCTTCTGTTACCTATTGGCGCCCGTTCAAGTGCCGCACTGTGACAGATTGTTGATCGATTCGAGTCGAGTTGAGCTCCGCTCGGGGCGTGTTGTGGCCGTGTACGGCCAAGGGGGCTGATGGAGGGGTTACGGGGGTACGACGGCCCGAATGGCTGTTTTCGCCCCCACCGTCCCTACCCGTCCCATCCTGACCCTGGGGGCGCAGCCCCCGGACCCCCCTACGGCCCTGAACGGGCCTTGTCCTCAAACTCCCCCAGAGGGGGTACCCGCAGACGGGCTGGAGGTACCGGCCGGCGCTGGTGTGGTGCTGCCTGGGCTGCAGCAGTGGTGGGGGCGGAGGCGAGGGTGAGTGGGGAGTCTTTGCGTGGGTGGGGCGTGTCAGCGGCGGCGGCGGCTCAGGGCGATTGCCGCCGCCGTGCCGCCGGCCACCGCGCCCACGCCCGCTGCCGCCGGGATGCCGACCTTCGCCGCCTTGCGGCCGGTGCGGTAGTCCCGCAGGCGCCAGTCCAGTTGGCGGGCGTGCTTGCGGAGCTTGGCGTCCGGGTTGATCGCGTAGGGGTGGCCCACCAGGGACAGCATCGGGATGTCGTTGTGCGAGTCGCTGTACGCGGCGCAGCGGGGGAGGACCAGGCCTTCCGCCGTTGCCAGGGCCCGTACCGCTTCCGCCTTCGCCGGGCCGTGCAGCGGCTCGCCCACCAGCTTGCCCGTGTACACGCCGTCCACCGACTCCGCGACCGTGCCCAGGGCGCCCGTCAGGCCCAGGCGGCGGGCGATGACCGTCGCGATCTCCACCGGGGCCGCCGTGACCAGCCACACCTTCTGGCCCGCGTCCAGGTGCGCCTGGGCCAGTGCGCGCGTGCCCGGCCAGATGCGTTCGGCCATGTACTCGTCGTAGATCTCCTCGCCGATCGACATCAGTTCGGCGACGCGGTGGCCCTTGACGATGGAGAGGGCGGAGTCCCGGGCGTCCTGCATGTGCTCGGGGTCCTCGACTCCGGCCAGCCTGAACCACGCCTGCTGCCAGGCGAATCGGTAGAGATCCCGGGTCTCGAAGAACTTCCGCTTGTACAGCCCCCGGCCGAAGTGGAATATGGCGGCGCCCTGCATCACCGTGTTGTCGAGGTCGAAGAAGGCTGCGGCCTTGTCGTCACCGAGGACGGGGAACGACGGTTCCTCCTCGGTGCCCGGCAGGAGCGGCGCGGGCGCCAGTTCCTCCAGCTCCTGGGAGGTTTTGCGCGCTGCCTCCGCCGAGGCCTCGCCTGCCAACACGCTCCGCGCCGTGGCGGAGCGCCTACGGGGAGTGAGCCATCCGAGAGCGGCCATGGCGTGAGCATAGCCAGTTTGTTCGGTGCTTCCGGAGTCTGGAGGTTCGGAGGCTGTGAACTCTCCGCGACCTTGTGGTTAAACAACGCCGCCGCGCCCCTCGGATGCCTCCCCGCGGGCGCGGGACAATGGCCGTATGAGTCCCCTCTTTCGGCGCGCCGAACGCCGTACGCCGCAGTCCCGGCTCGTCACTCTCGTCCGGAAGCCCGGTTGTCATTTGTGTGATGACGCACAGGAAGTCGTTGAGAAGGTGTGTGCCGATCTTGGGGTGCCCTGGGAACAGAAGGACATCACTCAGGACGAAGAACTCAACCGTCAGTACTGGGAACAGATCCCTGTCGTGCTGATCGACGGCGCCCAGCACACGTTCTGGCGCGTCGGCGAAGAACGTCTTCGCAAAGCCCTCACATAGATTCCCGGTCGATTACCGAGTGGTCGAGTTCTGACCAAGTGCCGACCGGGCAGTCCAAGTGGTCCGGAAAGTCGCTTAGGATCGAGGACGGTTCAGATCTCGGGGGCGGGATTCATGAGGAGTGTGTGCGGTTTTGCCCCCCAATGGTGCCTGTGACGGCGAGGGACGGCGGTGCTTGTGTGCCGGTTCCATACGCGTGCGCCGGGGGTGCGTGACCCCGGTCACGTTGGCAGGGCAAATCGGACACCATCTTTGTGCACGCGTTCACAAAGACATAGCCTGCATTCGACGGGGCGGTCTGGGTACGTGTGGCCGCCTGCAGCCCCGCGCTACCCGCAGGAGCACCGTGGCAACTGGCCGAACTCACCGAACGGCGACCCGCAGCCGAGGGATTCCCGAGGCCACCGTCGCCAGGCTTCCGCTGTACCTCCGTGCCCTGACCGGACTGTCGGAGCGGTCGGTACCCACGGTGTCGTCCGAGGAACTGGCCGCCGCCGCCGGGGTCAACTCCGCGAAGCTGCGCAAGGACTTCTCGTACCTGGGCTCCTATGGGACGCGTGGTGTGGGGTACGACGTCGAGTATCTCGTCTATCAGATCTCGCGTGAGCTGGGGCTGACCCAGGACTGGCCGGTTGTGATCGTCGGTATCGGTAATCTCGGCGCCGCCCTCGCGAACTACGGCGGCTTCGCATCCCGTGGATTCCGGGTGGCCGCCCTCATCGACGCCGACCCCACCATGGCGGGAAAGCCGGTCGCCGGTATTCCGGTGCAGCACTCGGATGATCTGGAAAGGATCATCGCGGACAACGGTGTGTCCATCGGAGTTATCGCCACCCCCGCCGGTGCCGCTCAGCCCGTGTGTGATCGGTTGGTCGCCGCCGGTGTGACCTCCATTCTCAACTTCGCCCCCACTGTGCTGACCGTTCCGGACGGGGTCGACGTACGCAAGGTCGATCTCAGTATCGAGCTGCAGATCCTCGCTTTCCATGAGCAGCGCAAGGCGGGCGAGGAGGCCGACGCAGCCGCTGCCGCCGCCGACGCCCTCGCGGCGGTCGCGGCCAAGGGGCAGGCGGGCGGCGCCAGCGGCAGCGACAAAGGGCCTGACGGGGACGTTCCCGCCGTGATGCCGGCATGAGTCTCCTCGTCGTCGGGCTGAGCCACCGCAGTGCTCCCGTCAGTGTTCTTGAGCGGGCCGCGCTGTCCCAGGACGCGCAGATCAAGTTGCTTCAGGACACCGTCGCCGCCGAGCCGGCCGCCGAGGCCGCACTGCTCGCCACCTGTAACCGCATCGAGCTGTACGCGGACGTGGACAAGTTCCACGCGGGTGTCGGCGAGCTGTCCACGCTGCTCGCCCAGCACAGCGGGGTGGGCCTGGACGAACTCACTCCTTACCTGTACGTGCACTACGAGGACCGGGCTGTCCACCACCTCTTCTCCGTCGCCTGTGGGCTCGACTCCATGGTCGTCGGCGAGGGACAGGTCATCGGGCAGATCAAGGACTCGCTCGCCCTGGCCCAGGACCTGCACTCCGCCGGCCGGCTGCTGAACGACCTGTTCCAGCAGGGGCTGCGGGTCGGCAAGCGCGCCCACTCCGAGACCGGGATCGACCGGGCCGGACAGTCCCTGGTCACCTTCGGGCTCCAGCAGTTGGCCGGCGGGAGGGCCGGGGTTCCGGTGGAATCCTGGGCCGCGGGCAAGAAGGCCCTGGTCATCGGTGCCGGGTCGATGTCCTCGCTGGCCGCCGCCACGCTCGCGCGGCTCGGCGTCGCCGAGATCGTCGTCGCCAACCGCACCCCGGACCGTGCCGAGCGGCTCGCGCAGATCATCAACGAGAACAGCGAGAACAGCCGTTACGAGGGTTCAGACGGTTACGAGGGCGGCGCGACATCCGTGGCGGCCCGCGCGGTTCCGATGGAATCGGTGCCGTTCGAGCTGACACGTGCTGATATAGCCGTTTCCTGTACCGGTGCGACCGGGCTCGTGCTCACCGCCGGGACCATCGCGGCTGCCGTCGAGGGCCGGGTGCCCGCGGACGAGGCCGGGCCGTTCCCCCGTACGACCGCGCAGGGTGGCGTACGGGCGGTCCTGCCGCCCACCAGCCTCGGCACCGACGACAACTGTCCGCTGGACCTGTCGGCCGCACAGGCCGGGCAGGCCGTGCAGGAGTCGGCAGGGTTCTCGGTGATGGGCGAGGCCGCCGTCGCCGGGATGGACGCGGCGACGCTGGAACAGCACGCCGCCTGGGTGGACAACGGCACCGTCGACCGGCGGGACACCGCTCGCCGTACGCCGGACGACGACCGTGAGCTGATCGCCGCGCTCGCCCTGACCGCGGCCGCGCTCGGGCGGATTCCCGAGCGGCGGCGCCCCGAGGCCATGGTCGGTGTTCCGCGGCCGGCGCCCGTACTCTCGCTGCTCGACCTCGCGATGCCCCGGGATGTCGACGCGGCCGCGCACCGGCTGGCCGGGGTACGGCTGGTGGACATCGAGTCGCTGGCCGAGGCCTCGGCGGACGCTCCGATGGCGGCCGACGTGGACCAGGTCCGGCGGATCGTCGCCGACGAGGTCGCGGCCTTCGGTGCCGCCCAGCGGGCCGCGCACATCACGCCCACCGTCGTCGCGCTGCGCGCCATGGCCGCCGATGTGGTCGCCGGTGAGATCGCACGCCTCGACGGGCGGCTGCCCGGGCTCGACGACAAGCACCGGGCCGAGATCACGCAGACCATGCGGCGCGTCGTCGACAAACTGCTGCACGCGCCGACCGTACGGGTCAAGCAGCTCGCGGCCGAGCCCGGCGGCGCCGGGTACGCGGACGCGCTGCGCACCCTCTTCGACCTGGACCAGGAGACGGTCGCCTCCGTGTCCCGGGCCGGCGGGGACGACAGGAACACCGAGAACGAGAACGCCGAAAACCGAGGGCGATCATGAGTGAGCCAGAACAAGGGGCGCTGAGACTTGGGACCAGGCGGAGTCAACTCGCCCTGGCCCAGTCCGGCCAGGTCGCCGACGAGGTGAGCCGGCTGACCGGACGGCCCGTCGAGCTCGTCGAGATCACGACGTACGGCGATGTGTCCCGGGAGGACCTCGCCCAGATCGGCGGCACGGGCGTCTTCGTGACCGCTCTGCGGGAGGCGCTCCTCAAGGGGGACGTCGACTTCGCCGTGCACTCGCTCAAGGACCTGCCGACCGCGCAGCCCGACGGCCTGGTGCTGGCCGCCGTACCGGAGCGCGAGGATCCGCGCGATGTGCTGGTGGCGCGCGACGAGCTGAAGTTCACCGACCTGCCGCGCGGCGCGCGGGTGGGGACGGGATCGACCCGGCGCACGGCCCAGCTGAACTCGTACGCGCGTGCCCATGGGATGAGCGTCGAGGTCGTTCCGGTCCGGGGGAACGTCGACACCCGGATCGGGTTCGTGCGCAGTGGTGAGCTGGATGCGGTGGTGCTGGCCGCGGCCGGCCTCAACCGGATCGGGCGCGCCGAAGAAGTGACCGACTTCCTGTCGGTCGACATGGTTCTGCCTGCCCCTGGCCAAGGGGCCCTGGCGATCGAGTGCAGAGCGGGGAACACCTCCCACGACTCCGACCTGATCGCGGCACTCGGTGAGCTCGACGACCCGTACACTCGGGCCGCCGTGACCGCCGAACGGTCACTGCTCGCCGCCCTGGAGGCCGGTTGCAGCGCCCCTGTGGGCGCGCTGGCCGACCTTCCCCCACTCTCGGCTTCGCTCGAGCGGGGGGACCCCCATGCCGACGAGCAAATTGTCAAGGAGATGCGCCTGCGCGGCGTCGTCGGCACGACCGACGGCTCGACGCTGGTGCAGCTGTCCACCACCGGTCCCGTGCCCGAGACGTACGACCAAGCAATGGCGCTCGGCCGTGTACTCGCAGCCGAGATGCTTGCCAAGGGCGCGGCCGGTCTGATGGGGGAGCGAGCACTGTGAGCCCCACCAACCTTCCCGCCGGTTCGGAACACGGGCACGTCACCTTTCTTGGTGCCGGACCCGGGGATCCGGGACTACTGACTCTGCGCGCCGTCGAGGCGCTGGCGAACGCGGACGTACTGGTCGCCGAGCACGAGGTGCTCGACGTCGTACGTGCGCACGCCAGACAAGGCGTCGCCGAGCTCAATACCGAATTGGACACGCCTATTGGCAGCACGTATCCAGGCACAGGCACGCCTCAACTAGCGGTTGTTGACGGCGCGTCAACAACCGCTGGTGTACCCGCTGTGCGGGATGCCGCACATCTTGTCATGGAGGCCGCGAGGAGCGGCAGGCGGGTCGTACGTGCGGTGTCCGGGGATCCCGGGCTCGACGCGTACGCCGCCGAGGAGATGCTGGCGTGCGCCCGTGCGGGCGTCCCCTTCGAGGTGGTCCCGGGCGTCGCGGCCGCCGTGGGCGTGCCCGCGTACGCGGGTGTGCCGCTGCGGGACGCGCAGGGCGCGGACGTCCGGTTCGTGGACGCCCGTACGGCTTCGGACCGGTGCTGGACCGAGGTCGGGGCTTCGGACGGGACGGTCGTCGTCTCGACGACGCTCGACTCGGTGGCCGCGGCCGCGGGTGAGCTGATCGCGGCCGGGCGCAAGCCGGACACTCCGCTGACGGTGACGGTTGCCGGTACGACGACGCGTCAGCGCACCTGGGCGGCCACGCTGGGGACCATCGCCCAGACGTTCAAGCAGGGCAAGGTGCTGCCGTCGCCCGACGGCGCCCGACCGGTGATAGCCGTGGTCGGCGAGCGGTTCGCCGCTGCTCAGCGTGAGCAGCTGTCGTGGTTCGAGAACAAGCCGCTGTTCGGGTGGCGGGTCCTGGTGCCGCGTACGAAGGAGCAGTCGGCGTCGCTCTCCGACCAGCTGCGGTCCTACGGGGCCGTGCCGCACGAGGTGCCGACGATCGCCGTCGAGCCGCCGCGGACGCCTCAGCAGATGGAGCGGGCGGTCAAGGGGCTCGTGACCGGACGCTACGAGTGGATCGCCTTCACGTCCGTCAACGCGGTGAAGGCGGTGCGCGAGAAGTTCGAGGAGTACGGGCTCGATGCCCGTGCCTTCGCCGGGATCAAGGTCGCCGCGGTGGGCGAGCAGACCGCCAAGGCGCTGGTCGCCTTCGGTGTGAAGCCCGATCTGGTACCCAGCGGGGAGCAGTCCGCGGCCGGGCTGCTGGAGGACTGGCCCCCCTACGATCCGGTCTTCGACCCGATCGACCGGGTTTTCCTGCCCCGGGCCGACATCGCCACGGAGACGCTGGTGGCGGGACTCATCGAGCTGGGCTGGGAGGTCGACGACGTCACCGCCTACCGGACGGTGCGTGCGTCGCCGCCGCCGCAGGAGACCCGGGAGGCGATCAAGGGGGGTGGCTTCGACGCCGTTCTCTTCACGTCCTCCTCCACCGTGCGCAACCTGGTGGGTATCGCGGGCAAGCCGCACAACGTGACGGTGATCGCGTGTATCGGGCCGGCCACGGCGAAGACCGCCGAGGAGCACGGGCTGCGGGTCGATGTCATGGCTCCGGAGCCGTCCGTGCACAAGCTGGCGGAGGCGCTGGCGGACTTCGGGCTGAAGCGCCGGGCTTCTGCTGTGGAGTCGGGAGATCCGGTTACCCGGCCCAGTGAGCGGCGGCCGGGGGCTCGGCGACGTCGTACGACGTAGGGATCTGGGGTGCGGTGGGGGTGTGGGCGTAGGCCTTTTTTCGCCCCCGCCGCCCCTACCCGTCCCATCCTGTTCCTGGGGGCTGCGCCCCCAGACCCCCGCTTCGGCCCCCCCCTGAAGGGGCCTCGTCCTCAAACGCCGGACGGGCTGGATGGTGCCTGGGCCCGCGCTGAAAGGTGTCTGCCGACTCGCCGTCGGCAAAGGTGGCGGTGGGGCGGGCGTAGCGTGGGGGAATGTCGAAGTACGGATCCTTTCCCGGTACGCGTCCCCGGCGGCTGCGTACCTCGCCCGTCATGCGGCGCATGGTCGCCGAGACCCGGCTGCACCCCGCCGACTTCATCCTTCCCGCCTTTGTGCGGGAAGGGGTGAGTGAGCCCGTTCCGATCTCCGCGATGCCCGGGGTCTTCCAGCACACGCGGGACAGTCTGAAGAAGGCCGCCGTGGATGCCGTGGCGGCCGGGGTCTCCGGGATCATGCTCTTCGGGGTGCCGGAGGAGGGGAAGAAGGACGCGCTCGGGACTCCCGGTACCGATCCGGACGGGATTCTTCAGGTCGCCATCCGCGATGTGAGGGCCGAGGTGGGCGACGATCTGCTCGTCATGTCCGACCTCTGTCTCGACGAGACCACCGATCACGGGCACTGCGGGGTGCTGGACGCGGAAGGGCGCGTCGACAACGACGCCACCCTTGAGCGGTACGCCGAGATGGCCCAGGTGCAGGCCGACGCGGGGGCTCATGTGGTGGGCCCCAGCGGGATGATGGACGGGCAGATCGGGGTTGTCCGGGATGCCCTGGACCAGATCGGGCGAGAGGACGTCGCCATCCTCGCCTACACCGCCAAGTACTCGTCCGCGTTCTACGGGCCCTTCCGGGAAGCCGTCGGTTCCTCGCTGAAGGGGGACCGGAAGACCTACCAGCAGGACCCCGCCAATGTCAGGGAGTCCCTGCGGGAGCTGGCGCTCGACCTGGAGGAGGGCGCCGACATCGTCATGGTCAAGCCGGCGGGTCCCTACCTCGACATCCTCGCCCGGGTCGCCGACGCCGTGGACGTGCCCGTCGCCGCCTACCAGATCTCCGGCGAGTACTCGATGATCGAGGCCGCGGCGGAGAAGGGCTGGGTCGACCGGGAGCGGGCCATCCTGGAGACCCTGACCGGGATCAAGCGGGCCGGCGCGCAGAACATCCTCACCTACTGGGCCACCGAGGCTGCCCGCATGCTGTGAGCCCGCTCGGGCGCGGGTGCGTTCTGCTGTGTCCGGGGGGCCTTGGCGGACGACGATGACGGGCCCTCGTCCCGTACGCCCTGGCCGTCCTCGCACGCCGTGAGGGTGGTGAGCGCGGCGAGAGCGACCGCCGTGGCGGCGAACAGGCGCGTACGGGAGGTGCGTACGGACATGGGTGTGCCCTTTCCGAGGGGAGGGTGGCGGGTGCCGTTCGACTGGCACAAGCTTGTGCCGTGAGCCGTCCCAGCACCATGTTTCGCCGGGAATCCGGGACGCCGATCGGTCCGTCGGGCTGCTGACCTGCGGGGATGGCGTCGCGTGCGGGGATGGTCCGGGACGGCGGGAGCGGGTTCCGGGACGGCCGGACGGTCGATTTTCGATTTTCGGATATCAACTGCGGTCGACGGCTAGGTTGTTGTCCGTTGAAGAGGTTTGGACACCACACTCCCCAGGGAGAGGCCACATGAGCGGCGATGCTCTCAGTCAGGACCCCGCCGAGCTGAGAAGGAGGATCGACACCAGCAAGGCCCACCCGGCCCGTGTCTACGACGTCTTCCTCGGCGGCAAGGACAACTACCCGGCCGACCGCAACGCGGCGGCCGCGGCGCTCGGCGCCAATCCGCGCGGGTACCTGGACGTGCGGCACAACCGCGACTTCATGCGCCGCGCGGTGACCACGATGGCGGCGGAAGAGGGCATCCGGCAGTTCCTGGACATCGGCACCGGTCTGCCGACGCAGGACAACGTCCACCAGATCGCCCAGCGCATCGCCCCTGACACCCGGGTCGTGTACGTCGACAACGACCCGATCGTTCTCGCGCACGCGCGCGCCCTGCTCACCAGCGGGCCCCATGGCCGTACCGACTACATCGACGCCGACCTGCACGACCCGGCCCAGATCCTCGACCACGCCCGCAAGACCCTCGACTTCGACCAGCCGATCGCACTCGTCCTTGCGGCGGTCCTGCACTTCGTGGCGGAGCCGGAGGCGTACGACATCGTGCGCGAGCTGGTCGGCGCGCTGCCGTCCGGCAGCCGGCTCGTCCTCAGTCACCTCACCGAGGATCTGAACCCCGAGAACATCCGCGCGGTCCAGCGGACGTACACCGAGCGCGGGTTCACCTTCGTGCTCCGGTCCAGGGCCGAGGTGGAGCGCTTCTTCGAGGAGAGCGGACTCGTCCTCGACGAGCCGGGTGTCGTGCCCGCCCACCACTGGCGTCCCGACGGCGGAGCGCCGGTCCCGGAGGAGGTCGACGCCGAGTACCTCGACTCGCTGGACGACATCGAGAAGGTCCGCTACCGCGACATCAACGACGTCACCGACGCGGACATCAACGTGTACGGGGCCAGCGGCCGCAAGGGCTGAACCCGGCGGAGGCGTCCGGATCGCGAAAAGCGGTTGTAGGCGGCACGCACTTCCCTAGGGTGTGGGCAGGAGCCGTATCGCCCGCCCGAAGGAGCCGCGCATGACCGCCACGACGCCAGCGCCACCTGTTTCCGCTTCCGTGCCCGCGCTCGCCGCGCGGGCACGGGCAGTCGGCGGGTCGGCCGTACGGGACATCCTGGCCGTCATCGCGCGGCCCGAGGTGATCAACTTCGCGGGCGGGCTGCCCGCACCCGAGCTGTTCGACGCGGAGGGCGTGGCCGCCGCGTTCCGGGACGTGTTCGCGGACACGCCCGCGCGGGCCCTGCAGTACGCCACCACCGAGGGCGAGCCCGCCCTGCGCGAGGCCCTCGCCGTACGGCACACCGGGCGTGGCCTGCCCACCGGAGCCGACGACCTCCTCGTCACCACCGGTTCCCAGCAGGCGCTGTCGCTGCTCGCCACCGCGCTGATCGACCCCGGGGACGTCGTCCTCGTCGAAACCCCCTGCTATCTCGCGGCACTTCAGGTGTTCGGGCTCGCGGGCGCGCGGGTGGTGGCCGTGCCGGGGGAGGACGGGTCCGGGGGCGGGATCGATCCGCGGGCGCTGGAGGAGTCGGTCGTACGGCACCGGCCCAAGCTGCTCTACACCGTGCCCAACTTCCGGAACCCGACCGGGCAGACCATGCCGGCCGAGCGCCGGGCCGCCGTGGCGGAGGTCGCCGCGCGACTCGGGCTGTGGATCGTCGAGGACGATCCGTACGGCGAACTGCGCTTCGAGGGTGAGCGCGTGCCGTGGATCGCCTCCTTCCCGGGCGCGGAGGACCGTACGGTCCTGCTCGGCTCCTTCTCCAAGGTCATGGCGCCGGGACTGCGGCTGGGCTGGCTGCGGGCACCGGCGGAGCTGCTCCGCGCGTGCACCGTCGCCAAGCAGGCCGCCGACCTGCACACCCCGACCGTCAACCAGCTCGCCGCCGCCCGTTACCTGGCCGACCACGACCTCGACGCCCATGTGCGGCGCGTGGCGGGCGTCTACGGGGAGCGGCGCGACGCCATGCTCTCCGGCATCGGGGACGCGCTCCCCGAGGGCACGACCTGGACTCGTCCCGAGGGCGGCATGTTCCTCTGGGCGCGGCTCCCGGAGTCGTACGACACCACTGTCCTGCTCCGTGGGGTGGTGGAGCGGGGTGTGGCCTATGTGCCGGGGGCGCCTTTCTATGCGGACCGGGCGGACCGGGCGACGATGCGGTTGTGCTTCGTCACCCAGACTCCGGACGAGATCGGGGAGGGGCTGCGGCGGTTGGGGGCGGGGCTGGGGTAGCGCTCGCTGGGAGTCCGGCGGGTCGTCTGCGGGTGCGTGGTGGCTGGTCGCGCAGTTCCCCGTGCTCCGGCGGGCGCGGGTCCGCGCCCGACTTCACCACGTCCGCCCGGCCGTGCCTGTATGGCGCGGGGCCGTGGTCAGTCCCACCAGAAGGACCAGGTCCGCCTGGCCAGCAGTTCGTGTTCGGCGTATGCGCGCAAGGTGTTGTGGGTTCCCTGCGTGATGTTGTCCGGGCAGAACGCGAAGTGCTCGGCGGCCACCGCTTCGGCCTCGGCGACGGTGGTCGGCGGGGCCGCCACGGACAGCACCAGCTGGTTGAAGGTGAGCGCCAGGACACGTATGCCGAAGCGGTCCTCCCAGGAGCGCAGGACCGCGCAGAGGCGGGCCGTGTCGCTCTCGTAGTTCGCGGGGCCCGACCAGCCGATGGCGGCGGGGATGTCGGCGGAACGGCGGGCGGGGACGAGGGCGAGGCGCGGTTCCTTGAGGGAGGAGCCGGGGGCGAGGAGCGTGTCGGCGAGCTGGGCGGCCAGTGCGTCGGCCTGCTCGGCCTCGGTGCCGGTGCCGGTGCCGGTGCCGGTGCCGGTGTCGCCGACGGTGGCCAGGCCGGGCCAGGTCTCGTCCTGAGCCGCGTACTCCTCCCAGAACCCGGTGAGGACCTCCTCGGGGTCGTGGTCCCCCGGGTACGACGTGTCGGCGGGCATCAACTCCCATTCCTCCGGCCCGCCCTGGCCGCCACCCAGCTCTATGACCACCGGGACGAGCCCGGCGGGCCTGCACGCGTCGTGGTGCGTGGTCCAGTCGCCGGGGGCGGAGGGCGCGTCGGCGTGCCAGAGGAGGGGCTCGTGCCACGGGCCGTCGTCCGTCGCGTCGATCAGCCTTCCGGAGGGCAGCGAGAGGCCGAGCGTGCTGCCGGTCGGGTTGGCCGCGAGGTGGGGCAGCGGGTTGGGAAGTGTCGCCATGTCGGTGACTGTAGGGCCTGCCACTGACATTGATATGGGTAGGAAGCAGGTCCTGGTGGTCGTGGCCCGGCCGCTGACTGACGGGGCTCGCGGGAGGCGGGGCCGAGGGGGGCTGTGGCAACGGTTCGAGATCGGTCCGGTGTCGGCACGGCCTCGAACTGGCGTCGGACTGGCAATGGATCGCCCACTGTTCGGCGACCAGAGGGTCTCGGTGCGGTGCACGCCCGGTGACTACGGCGTCATCGGCGATGATCTTGCGGGCATCTGTCCTGAAAACGGCGGTGTTTGATCGTCATCAGGTCTGCGGAGCGGGCGGATTCATTCAGGTGAGCTGCAACGACCAATCGGATTGACGAGTTCCCGTCAGCCTCCGTAACTTCTCTCTGGCCTGATCCGCTCGGTAGGGCTCACAACGTTCCCTGGGGGGATCTCATGAACTATTTCGTCGAAGTACTCAAGAAGTACGCGGTGTTCAGCGGGCGCGCGCGCCGCAAGGAATACTGGATGTTCGTGCTGTTCGCGTCGATCATCTACGTTGCGCTGCTCGGCATCGGCTACGCGATCGACATGGTGTGGATCGGGATCATCTTCTACCTGGGGATCCTGCTGCCCGCCCTCGGCGTCACCGTCCGCCGACTGCACGACACGGGTCGCAGTGGCTGGTGGGTCCTGTTCGGGCTCATCCCGCTCGCCGGCCCGATCACGCTGCTGGTCTTCTACTGCCTTGACGGCGACCAGGGGGAGAACAAGTACGGCCACAACCCGAAGTTCGTCCCCGCGCACGCCTGACGTTCGCTCCGAGGGCATCATCCCCATGCCCCCTGCCCCGGCCGCCCGGTTCACTCCGGGCGGCTTCGGTGTTTTTTTGGCGTTGTTCAGCGGGCCGCGTACGCCGTGAACGCCGTCCAGGCCTGCCGGGTGGTGGTGAAGGTGGGGCCGGTTTCGGGGTTCGGGCTCTTGGAGTCGCGGACGTGGATGGCGTGGGGGCAGGCGGCGACCTCCACGCACTGGCCGCCCTCGTCGCCGCTGTAGCTGGACTTCCGCCAGGTGTACGCGACTTCGAGGCACGCGCCGCCCTCGTCGCCGCTGTAGCTCGACTTGAACCACTCAAGTGCGGTGCTCATGCATCTCCTAGCAGGCGGTCGAGCAAGCCCCTGGACTCCCGTGGAGACAGGGCCTGTGACCGCAGCATTGCATATTTACGGGCCAGGATGGACACCTCATCGGGGTCGGAGACCCACTGGCTGCCGCGCTGGCTCTCGGTGTAGGCGAGGTGCTGGTGGTCGGGTGTCTCCAGGAGGATGAAGGGGCCGTTGAGACCCGCGTGCGAGGGCGAGTCCGTCGGCAGGAACTGGAGTGTCAGGCCCGGGAGTTCGGCGCATGCGCGCAGGTGGCGGAGCTGGTCTCGGCGGGTCTCCGGGCCGCCCACACCGAGGTGCAGTACCGGCTCCCAGACGATGAAGCTCATCGTCGGCGGACACTTGCGCTGGAGGATCTCCTGGCGCTCGATGCGGCCCGCCGTCTTGGCCTGGAGTTCGTCCTCGTCGTACGCCGGTACGCGCTCGCTCATCACCGCGTAGGCGTACGGCTCCGTCTGGAGCAGGCCCGGCAGGACCGCGTTGTCGTACCAGGACAGGGAGATGGCCTCGCGCTCGTGCTCCATGTACTCCTCCGCGAACAGGGGGAACTGGTCGATCTCCGGGAGTTCCTCGACCCCGGCCACCAACATCCCCTTCAGGCCGAGGAGTCCGTCGATCTGTTCGGCCAGGTCGTACATCAGGGCGCGGCGGCCCTGTTCGATCGAGGCGATCGTCTCCTCGTCGATCAGGAGCTCCTCGGCCAGAGAGCGTTGCGTGTAGCCCGCCGCCTTACGGGCCGCCTGCAACTGCTTGCCCAGCATCCTCATCGCCGAGTAGTTCTTCTTCCGCGAATTCCGTGGGATCCGTGAACGGTTTCCGTGACTCATGTCCCTCCAACTCCCCACGCCTGCCCGGGTGCGACCCTGGATGAACCCGTACAAAAGATCTGTACGGGTTCACGGGGTGATCCACGCTAGTCACTCTCCGCGACCCTCGTCCCGTGAATGAGACGATCCAACCCCGCCCGCTGCGCGAGAGGTTCTTCCGGCGCGAACGCCGTTCCGTGCCCGCCGCCAGGAAGTTGGCGTACGAGTTCCTCGCCGACTGGGGGCTCGCGGACACCGAGCGTGGCGATGACGTGTTGCTGTGTGTGAGTGAACTGGTGACCAACGCGCTGGTGCACGGCGTACCGCCCGGACGGCAGTTCCTGTTGTTCCTGCGGTACGACGGGAAGGTGCTGCGGGTCGCCGTGCACGACAGCGGGCCGGGGGAGCCGTTCATCGCCGAGCGTGCGGAGCATGCCGGCGAGTCCGCCGACGAGGGCGGGCGCGGGCTGTTGCTCGTCGCCGCGCTCAGTGACAAGTGGGGGGTCGGGGAGCGGGAACTCGGCAAGGTGGTGTGGTGCGAGTGGGATCTGCCGATCGGTGCGGTGGGTGCGGTGGGTGCGGTTGACGTGGTGGTCGGGGAGGGGTTCGGTTCGGCGCGGCCACGGTCACCGTCACCGGCACGATGAACGGCGGAAGCCGGGTACCCGTTCGACTTCGGGTACTCGGCTTCCGTACGGCTGTTGGTGCCGCCGTTGCGTCAGAGGCGCTCGGGCGTCCTGATGCCCAGCAGGGCCATGCCCTGGTGCAGCGTCTTCGCCGTCACGTCGGACAGGAACAGGCGGTTCTCGGCGATGTCCTTCGGCGGAGCCGGCTTGATCACCGGGCACTTGTCGTAGAACGTCGTGAACAGCGACGCCAACTGGTACAGGTACGCCGCCAGCCTGTGCGGGGCGTACTCCGTCGCCGAGTCCGCCACCGTCTCCGCGAACGCGTCCACGTGCAGGGCCAACGCCCGCTCCGCTTCGGCCAGTTCGAGCTCCGGGTGCGGCTGCGGGCGTACCTCGCCGGCCTTGCGCAGGATCGACTGGATACGGGCGTACGCGTACTGGAGGTACACGCTCGTGTCGCCGTTCAGCGAGACCATCTGGTCCAGGTCGAACTTGTAGTCCCGGTTCGCCGACGTCGACAGGTCCGCGTACTTCACCGCGCCGATGCCCACCTGGGCGCCCCGCTCGGCGACCTCGTCGTCGGAGAGCTGACCCAGGGTGTCCTTCTCCCGTACGACCGTCGTCGCGCGGTCGACCGCCTCGTCCAGCAGGTCCACCAGCCGTACGGTCTCGCCCTCACGCGTCTTGAACGGCTTGCCGTCCTTGCCGAGGACCGTGCCGAACGCCAGCTGGTAGGCCTTGACGTCCTCGTCGTTCAGCCAGCCCGCCCTGCGCGCCGTCTCGAAGACCATCTTGAAGTGCAGGGACTGGCGGGCGTCCACGACGTAGATCAGGCTGTTGGCCTTGAGGCTGAAGACACGGTCGCGGATCGCCGAGAGGTCCGTCGCCGCGTAGCCGTAGCCGCCGTCGGACTTGCGGACGATCAGCGGGACCAGGTTGCCGTCCGGGCCCTTGATGTCGTCGAAGAACACGCACAGGGCGCCCTCCGAGCGCACCGCCACCCCGGACTCCTCCAGGAGGCGGCACGTCTCGTCCAGCATGTCGTTGTAGCCCGACTCGCCGACGATGTCCGCGTCCCGGATCTCCATGTCCAGCTTCTCGAAGACCGAGAAGAAGTAGATCTTCGACTCGTCCACGAACTTCTGCCAGGTGGCGAGGGTGGCGGGGTCGCCCGCCTGGAGGTCGACGACACGGAGACGCGCCCGCGTCTTGAACTCCTCGTCGGAGTCGAAGAGTTTGCGGGCCGACTTGTAGAGACGGTCGAGGTTCGACATCGCCTCCTCGCCGTCCGCCTGCGCGTCCTTGTGGTCCAGCTCGTGCGGGTGCTCGTCCAGGTACTGGATGAGCATGCCGAACTGAGTCCCCCAGTCGCCGATGTGGTGCCTGCGGACCACGTTCTCGCCGGTGAACTCCAGGAGTTGGACCACCGCGTCGCCGATCACCGCCGAGCGGAGGTGGCCTACGTGCATCTCCTTCGCCACGTTCGGCTGGGCGTAGTCGATGACCGTCGTGCCGGGGTGCGGGGAGAGGGGTACGCCCAGGCGGGCGTCCGGGTCGGTCGTCCTGGCCGCGAGGTTCTCGATGATCGCCCTGTCGGTGAGGGTGATGTTCAGGAAGCCGGGGCCGGAGACCTCGATGTCCTTGATCACGTCGCCGGACGTCACGTTGGCGACGACCTGGGTTGCCAGGTCGCGGGGGTTGGCCCTGGTCTTCTTGGCGAGGGCGAGGATGCCGTTCGCCTGGTAGTCCGCACGGTCGCTGCGTCGCAGCAGCGGGTCCGCGGGGGGTGCCTCCGGCAGGGTTGCCGTGAGGGCGTCCGCGAGGCGCTGGTGGACGGTGGCGGTGAGGGACTTGACCGGGGCCATAGGAGTGGGTGCCGTTCTCCTGGTGGGTACGTGTGGATGGGGTCAGTATCCCATGGGGGGTAAAGAGGTTTTTTGGGTGCGGGTGCGGGGTCTGTTGTTCTCGCCCCCGCCGCCCCTACCCGTCCCATCCTGAACCTGGGGGCTGCGCCCCCAGACCCCCTACGGCCCTGAACGGGCCTTGTCCTCAAAC
>NZ_JAVFVX010000104.1:0-26393 GCF_033441795.1 Streptomyces sp. ADMS
TGAAACCTGCCTGCCGCAGCAGCCGTACATGCGCGGACAGGGGCAGCCCGGTTCCTCCGCCCGCGCCGTTCCGCGGTTGTTTGTGGCGGCGTTCGGCGAGCAGGTCCGCCAGCTCCGGCTCGTCGGCCACGGCCGCCCACCAGGATTCCCAGTCCTCGTGGGCGAATGCCTGCTGCCGCTCCGCCCGGCGTCGTCCGATGTGGGTGACGATCCCGGCGGCCTTGGGGCTGCCATCCGGCGGGAGGTGGTCGCCGTTGATGAGGACGCCGCCGGGGCGCAGCAGCGCGGCGAGTTGCCGGTACGTGTGCTTGAGGGCGTCCGGGGGGAGGTAGTGCAGCGCGGTCGTGGAGACGGCCGCGTCGAGCGGGCGGTCCAGGTCCAGAGCCTGGATCCAGCCGGTCTCGCCGACGACCGCCTCGACGTAACGGGCGGCGGCACCGTGATGGGTGCGGGCCAGCTCAAGCAGCAGGGGGTCCATGTCCACGGCCACGATCTCCGCGTCCGGCAGCCGGTGGGCCAGCCGTGCCGCCAGAGAGCCGGGTCCGCAGCCGAGGTCGAGTAGGAGCGGCGTGGCCGCCTGGTCAGCCGTGATGTGCTCGACGATGTCGGCGATCACGGTGAACCGCTCCTCGCGGCCGACGGCGTACCGCTGCTGCTGGCGTTCCCAGCGCTCCACCCACAGCTCGGCCGTCGCCATGCTCAGCCCCATCCGGTCGCGCCACCCTCGCCGTTCGCACCTGTCTTCCGGAACTCCTCGGCACCCTACAGCTGAAAACGGTTCCCATTCACACCTGGGTGTCGTGTCACTGAAGGGAGGCGAGTACGGACAACAACCGGTCGATTTCCTCAGGGGTGTTGTGCAGGTGCAGGCTGACGCGCACCGATCCGGTCCTCTCGCCCGCGCTGCCTTGGCAGTGGTTGTCGGAGCGGACCATGAAGCCGTGACTGAAGAGGATGAAGCCGAGGTCGCCGGATTCGATGTCGCGGTGCCGGAAGGTGACGATGCCCTGGCGCTGCTGGACCGGTGAGTCGGCGGCCAGGCTGAGGTGGCAGCCGAGGATCTCGTAGGCGTCCAGGTGGCGCAGTCCTTCGGTGAGCCGGGTCGCCAGGGCCACTGTCCAGCGCTCGATCCGGTCGGTGCCGGCCGCCTCCAGCCAGTCGAGCGCGGCGGCCAGGGAGGCGATGCCGGCGGTGTTCGGGGTGCCGTTCCACCCGCCGGGCGTGAAGGCCGGTCCGCGCGTCTGACGGGCCCAGACCGCTCCGGAGCCGGGCAGGGCCAGGGCCTTGTGTCCGGAGAAGACGACGAAGTCGACGTCCAGGTCGGCCACGGACACCGGCAGGTGGCCGATGCTCTGGGCGGCGTCGAGGCAGATGACCGCGTCCGGGCCGACCGCTTGGCGGATGCGGGGGATGTTCATGTTCCCGCCGTAGACGTGGTGCACATGGGTGGCGGCGACGAACCGGGTCCGAGGGCCGGCCTGTGCCGCCAGCGCGTTGTGGTCGTAGTCGTGGGAACCGGGCTGGTACGGCATCTGGCGGACGTGGACGCGCACGCCCTGACCGTCCAGCAGCTGTTGCGCCTCCAGCCAGGGTGCGATGTGCGCCTGGTGGTCGGCGACGGGGACGACGATCTCGTCCCCGTCGGAGAGGTACGAGGTCAGCCAGTCGCGCGCGATCGTGCGCAGTCCTTCGGTTGTGCCGCTGGTGAAGTGCACGGCGGATTGCTCCGGTGTCGGGTCGGCCAGGAACTCCTTGACGCGGTCCCGGGTCTGCTCCACCAGTTCCGTGGTGCGGTTGGCCCAGGTGTAGGTGCCGCGGCCGGCGTTGGCGTTGGCGGTGGTGAGGTAGGTCTGGACGGCGTCCAGCACGGCCTGCGGCTTCTGGCCGGTGGCCGCGCTGTCCAGGTAGACCAGCTCAGGATGGACCGTGATGATCGGGAACTGGGCGCGCAGCTCGCGCTGCCAGTCGCGCAGGTCCTCAGGGAACGCCATGCCGTTGCCCCGGGCCGAGGTGACGGTCATGTCAGTCCCGCACCAGCGGCGCGCCCGCATCGCGCCAGGCGACGATGCCGCCGGCGAGGGTGCGGACGTCCGGATGTCCCATGCGGGTCAGCAGCGCCGCGTACTGGGCGGACTTCTCGCCCACCGGACAGGCCAGCAGCACCGGCCGGCTGCGGCTGAAGGGCAGGCCGCCCCGCAGGAGTTCGTCGAAGAGCTCGTCGACGATGTTGACCGACCCGTCGATGTGCAGCGCCGCGTACGCGAACGGGCTGCGCAGGTCGACCACGAGTGGCCCGTCGGTGGCGATCCACCGCTGGGCGTCCGCCACCCCGACGGCCGGGGCGGCGCTCACTTCGGCGTCGGACAGGTCGGCCACCGAGTTCTTCCGGCGGGGTCGGCCAAGCAGGTCGGGCCGCCGCTGCTTGACGTAGCTGAGATAGCTTTCGACGCGGTCGCAGACGATGAAGACGGCCGTCTGACGTTCTGTGAGCTGAGCGTCCACCTCGCGCAGACGGCGGACCGCCCCGAAGTAGGCGGCTCCGCCGGTGGGTCCGGCCAGCATCCCGCAGCGGCGGACCAGGGTGAGCATGCCGTCGATGGCCTCGTCGGCGCTCACCGTCTCCATCGTGTCGTACGTGTCCGGGTCGAACAGGCCGACTTCGTGGACCTCGTCGATGGTGCGGATGCCCGGGACGAAGTCGGACTTGGCCCCGACCAGACCGACGACCTGTACCCGCGGGTCCTGCTCGCGCAGCACCCTGGCCACACCTGTGGAGGAACCGGCGGTGCCCACGCAGGCGATGAACCAGTCCGGAGCCCGGCCGTCCAGGTCCTTGACGATCTCCGGGCCGGTGCCGGTCAGATGGGCCTCGGTGTTGCGGGGATTGAAGTACTGGTCGGTGTGCAGATAGGCGCTGCCGGACTCGGCGAGGGTGCGGTGGAAGAGGGTGAGCGGGTCGTTGGTGTCGGTCGGGTCGAGGCATTCACTCTGCCCCGGCAGCTCCTCGATCTCCGCGCCCAGGAGCAGGAGCAGTTCCTTGATCTCGGGCACCCTCATGCGGTTGGTGACGCTTTTGAAGGTCAGGCCGTGCATTCCGGCGATGACGGCCAGGGCTTTGGCCGTGTTGCCGCTGGAGAGTTCGACGATCTGGCTCGCGTGCTCGACCGCGTCGGCGAGGTGGGGGCGCACCATGTTCCAGGCGGCCCGGTCCTTGACCGAGCCGAAGGGGTTGAGCATCTCCAACTTGGCGAACAGGTCGACGTTCCGCAGACCGGTGACGGCCGGGTCGATGCGCACCAGGGGGGTGTTCCCTATGACCTCGGTGATGCTGTCGTACCTCACTCATGTCCCCCTGAGGGCGTCGTCGGCCAGTACTGTTCGTCGAGGCTCCAACGCCATGAGCCGCCGTCCTGCCAGGCGGCGACCTTGCGGGCGACGGGCTGCTGTTGTGCCTGGCCCGCGTGGAAGTCCATGGCGTAGCCGGCGGTGTTCACGAAGGCCATCAGATCGCCCGGTTCCGGCCGGCGCGGAAGGAAGACCGTCCGCCGGGTGATCATGTCGGTCTCCAGGCAGAGACTGCCGAAGAGATGGACGCCGACGGGTTCCGCGTCGGCGGGGACTCCGGTGCCGTCCTTGGGGATGACGACGGGGTCCATCAGCACCCCGTGCTCTTCGAGGGCCACATCGTCGGCCTTCAGCGCCAGCCGTACCAGCAGTTCACCACCCGCGTCGGAGTCACGTACCTCCAGGACCGTCGCCAACGTGACCCCGCACTGGTCCACCAGGGCCCGCCCGGGTTCGGTGTGCAGGTCGTACAGGTGCTCCAACAACAGCGCGGCCAGCGGCCGACCGCCCAGCGAGGCCGCGGGGTGCGCCAGCAGTTCGTCCAGATACCGCTCCCCGGCGACCGGCCGGTGAGCCGGATACAGCCCCAGCGTTCCGCGCAGCGTGCCGCCCTCGTTGCGCAGCCCGTAACCGTGCCCCTCCCATGTCAGGGGCGGGCGCCTGCCCAGAACGGCGCTCGTGAGCTCCGTCGTGTACTGCTCCCACTGCTCGCTCTCGGCGAGGTAGTTGACGCCGAATCCGCCGCCGATGTCCACGGCATGCGGACGCAGGCCACGGCTCCGGCACGCCTCCAAAACGTTCAGACAGCCTTCCAGGGCCGTGGCTTTCTCGGCGAGGCTGGTGGTGTCCAAGTGGTAGGCCACGCCGGTCAGTTCGACCGTGTCACCGTGCTGTTCGACCGTCTCCAACAGGCCGTTCACGTCCCGTGCGGGCGAGCCGAAGCGACTGCGTCGGCTCAGCACCCTGACGCCGGATGCCTCGAACCCCGACAACCGCAGCAGGACGCGGGCCCGGGGGAGGGCGTGCTTGCGGACGAGACCGGCGAGCTGGTCCAGCTCGCCGACCGAGTCGACACTGACGGTCACACCGGCACGGGCGGCCAGCCACAGGAACTCCGGGTTCTTGGGCCCGGTGGCGATGATCCGGTCGGACACGAATCCGGCGCCGAGAGCATGCTGAAGCTCGCCCAGCGACGCCA
Source organism: Streptomyces sp. ADMS (assembly GCF_033441795.1). NCBI lineage: Bacteria > Bacillati > Actinomycetota > Actinomycetes > Kitasatosporales > Streptomycetaceae > Streptomyces > Streptomyces sp. ADMS. The sequence continues at coordinate 4,544 of NZ_JAVFVX010000104.1, forward strand.
CGTCCACGCCCGCGTCCGTGGCGGCCAGCCGTCGCAGCAGGGCACTGGACCGGTTGGTCTTGTGAGCGAAGAAGACCTGGCCGGACAGGTGGTGCCTGCGGTACACCGACCGGAACCGCTCCAGATTCTCGGCGATCTGGTCGGGGACGAGCACGTTGAGCGGTGATCCCAGCGCAGCGGTGAGCACGTGCAGTAAGCCGGGGGACCGCAACAGGGATTGCAACCGAGGACCGAGTCGGGGCTCCAGGTACAAGGGCCTGCCCATGCGTGTCCCCTCCCCGAGAACGCCAAGGTCCGGCATGCCGAGCGCGGCCGACGCTTCCTCCCGCGGTTCGCCGTATATCACCTTTCCCTCACGTGCGCTCTCTTACGCCCTGAGGCGCCGGTGTCGTACCGCAATGGCAGGGGTAGCACCGAGGCGGCGTGCTTCTCGGCGGCGTCCTGCGATGACCTGAGCGGCGCATTCGCGCCCGTCGCCACTTGGGATGCGACGTGCTGGACGCCATCCGCCGAGCGCAGGAATGAGTGCCGCACTCGCAACGCCATGTCGATGGCCGCCTTACTTCCCGTCGGGCGGCCGTCGCCAGTTCCCGCAAGATGCTGGTCGTCGAGGACGGGGCCAACGACGCGCCCACACCGGCGTCGCCATGGGCCGCGCGGGGCGGATCCGCCGGAGGGCGCCCAGGCTGGTGGCCGCGGTGGACCCGCGGGCACCAGCTGGGACGGTCACGTCGTCATCAGGTGTCGCTTCCTGCTCGTCCGCACGACACTGGACGGGGCTACCAGGCAACCGGCAACGTCAGGAGGCCATGGACGAAGCTGTCGTCCCGGAAGCGGAGTTCTGCCGTTCCGCAGGGCTACGCAGGTGGGGGAAGCGCTCGCACAAGAGGTGCAGCACTGTCTCCAGCTCCGCCCGGGCCAGAGGCTGGCCGAGGCACTGGTGGACACCATGGCCGAACGCGAGGTGAGCACTTGCGTCCCGGCGGACGTCGAAGCGGCCGGCGTCGGGGAATATGCGCTCGTCGTGATCGGCGGCGACGAGGGAGCAGATGACGCCGTCGCCCTCGGCGAGCTTCAGCTGGCCGATCACTACGTCGCGGGTCGCCACGCGCACCGTGCCGTGCTGCACGATGGTCAGGATCCGGAGGAGTTCGTCGACGGCGGACGGTATCAAGTCAGGGTCGGCGCGTAGCGTGTCGAACTGCTCCGGGTGGCGCAGAAGCGTCGGCGCAGGCAAGGCCGATCATGTTCGATGTCGTGTCGAGACCCGCGGCGATGAGTAGTTGGGCGACGGCCACGAGTTCGCCGTGGTCCAGTGTCCCGGCGGTGAGGTGACGCCGGATCACGCGGCCGAGCAGGTCCTCGCCGGGGTCCTCCTCCTTCGCCGTGACGAGGCGGTCCAGGTAGGCGGACATCGCCGCGTAGGCGGCGCCGATCTCTTCCGGGCTGTCGACGGTGGAGGCGATGGTCGCGCACTTGCCGCTGAAGAAGTCGAGATCCTCCGACGGTACGCCGAGGATGCCGGCGATCACGAGCGCCGGCAGGGGAAGGGCCACGGCTTCGATGAAGTCGGCAGGCTGCGTGCGTCCTGGCAGTTCGTCGAAGAGCCGCTCGGCGGTGGCGCGGATGGCGGGGCGCAACTGCTGGATCCTGCGGTGGGTGAACTCGGGGGTGACGGTGCGCCGGAGGCGTCCGTGGTCTGGGTCGTCCATACGCAGGAACGACACCTGGCTGGGCCCGGGCGGCAGCGGCGAGACCCGGGGCAGAGCGGGGTCGCGGGAGTCGGCGCTGAGGCCAGGGTGTGCGAGCGCGGCCCGTACGTCCGCGTGGCGGGTCAGCAGCCACGGCTCCGATCCGTAGGGGAGCCGGACGCGACGGGGCGGCCCGTTCCGGAGCTCGGCGAAAAGAGGCGGCGGGGTGATGCCGTCGGGTCGCCGCAGAGGGAACTCGGCGAGTACTTCGGGGGTGCTGGGCATGTGCGCATCCTTTGGCGGTCGGTGTTCCGTCCTCCGTTCCGGGGTGCGCCATCGCATCCGTGCCCGGAATGTGAGGGCGTTTCGGTTGGGAGCGGCGGTGCGTCCAGCTGTGCGTCCGTGTAGAGTCTAGATGAAAATGAAAATCGTATTTAACTGGGCTCGCGGAGGTTACCGTGCTGGATCCGTACGAACGCTCGGCCGAGTACCTCGACCTCATGATCGCCGGGACATGGCACTCCCTTGGCCCGGCACTGGCGGAAGCGCTCCAGCAGGTGAAGGCGGGGCACGGGCCGGTAGTCGATGTCGGGGCCGGTACGGGCCGGGGGATCCGGGCCATCTGTGCCGCGCTTCCGGGCGGTGATCCCGTGCTGGCGATCGAGCCCTCTTCCGCCATGCGTGCGGTGCTGCTGGCGCGCGTTCACGACGCTCCTGAACTGCGCGAGCGGGTCACGGTGTTGGCGGAGGGCGCCGTACACGCCGCGCTTCCCGACGGCCTGCGCGCGATGGTCGCGGTGAACGTGCTGGGCCATCTGCCGCCGGCCGAACGGCGGGCCCTGTGGGGGAGCGCCGCACGCCGGCTCGCACCCGGCGGCGCGCTCATCGTCAGTGTCACTCCGCCCTTCGTGCCCGAACGGGTTCCGCGCACCCGGATGGCTTCGGCGGCCGTGGGCGCCCTCCACTACGAGGGGTGGGCCACCGCGGAGCCCTCGGGGGAGGACGAGATCACCTGGCGCATGGACTACCGCGTCCTGCGGGACGGCCGGCCGCTGTCGGAGGTCACGGTCGACTACCGCTGGTGGGTGGCGAGCGGGAACCGGCTGGCCGACGAGGCCGCCGAAGCCGGGCTGGTCATGCGGCCCGTAGGGAAGCCCGACCTCGGGCTGCACCTCCTCACGCGCCCGGGTGAGTAACGCCTGTTGTCCGAAACAACCCATCACACCGTCCACATCTTCCACGGAGCGGAGGCCGGATGAGTCAGCTCGTCCCTGCCGAAGACGTCCTCGTAAGCACCATCGAATGTATCGGCGAAGTCCTCGGCATGCAGAGCGACTTGATCACGCCGGACACACCTTTGTCGGCTCTGGGGTTGGAGTCGTTCACCGCTGTGCGGCTGCGGCGCCGGATCCGCGAGCGCACCGATGCTGACCTTCCCCTCACGGCCTTCCTTGACGGTGCCACTGCTCGGGACGTCGCGAACCGGCTCGCCGCCGAAACGCGGGAGGCGCCTGCTCAAGAACAGACCGGGAGACCGGGGGAGCAAGCGGCGGAGAGCGGCACGCGGGCCCCCGACTCCTCCGGGAGTCCCCATGACGACGAGGGGCCGTTCCCCCTGACGCCCATTCAGGCGTCCTACTTCGTCGGCCGGCAGGAAGGGCTGCCCGTTCGCCGCCCCGTGCTGGCGGACGAGCTGCAACAGGCCGCTGCCGGGACCCACTTGGACCACGACCGCCGGTCCCGTGCCGAGCGCGGTGGTCAGGGCGTCGGAGAACCTGACGACGGACCGCAGATGGGGCACCCAGTGCTCGGCCCCTGGCGGGGTCAGTAGCAGCTGTCCGGTGAGCGTCGTGGCGAGCGGCACGGCCGGGACGCTGGGTACGGTCGTCTCGGCGGCGGCACGGAGCTCCGGCAGCACCGGGTCGACCAGCCGCGAGTGGGCGGCCGCGTCCAGGTGGAGCCTTGCGGTGTGGACGCTGTCGGCGGCCAGCCGGCGCTCGAGCGCGGTCACTGTCCCGCCGGGTCCGGAGACCACGCATGAGCGCGGCGCGTTGACCGCGGCCAGGTCCAGCTCCGGATGGTCGCCGAGGAGCTTCACGACCTGGTCCTCGGGCAGCGCCACGGTCAGCATCGCGCCGCCGCCCGCGGTGCGGGACATACCGCGGGAGCGCACGTCGACCAGGGTGACGGCATCCGCCAGCCGGAGTGCTCCGGCCGCGACGGCAGCGGCGTATTCGCCGAGGCTGTGGCCGATGAGCGCGTCCGCCTCGATGCCCCAGGAGCGCAGGGTGCGTGCCGTGGCGAGCGAGACGGTGAACAGTGCCGGGAGCCCGTGCACGGGATCCCGCAGCAGCTTCCCGGCCTCCTCGTCCGAGGGGGCTGCGGCCAGGAGCTGGCGCTCCCGCCGCGGGGCGGGTCAGCCGGCGAGGCCCGCGTCCTCGCGGAAGAGCTCCTGGTCCAGCCAGACGGCGGCGCGCGCTCCGTCGGCGGCCCCCGTGATCACAAAGGTGAGCGCGTCCGGCAGCGCCTCCAGGCGGGCGGCGTCCCCGGCCGCGTAGACGCCGGGCACGCTGGTGCGCTGGAACTCGTTCACGCGGATGCAGCCGTCGGGCAGCATCTCGCAGCCGAGTTGCTCGGCGAGTGCGGAGTGCTGCCTGGTGGGCGCCCGGTGGTAGACGGCCTGGCGCTCCAGCACCCGTCCGTCCGCCAGTACCAGCCGCACCTCGCCCTCCTTGCCCTCGATCCGGGAGACCGGGGTCTCGTCGACGGCGATCCCGGCGGCGGCGAGCCTGCCCGCAGCCTGCTCGGGCACCGGATGCCCGTCGGTGCACACCACCACGTCGTCGCTGAACCGGTCGGCGATGTACAGCGCCTGCATGATCTGCGGCAGCTCGCGGCCCAGAACGGCGATGCTCATGCCCCGCGTCTCCCAGCCGTGGCAGAAGGGACAGTGATATACACCCCGGCCGAAGAGCTTGTCGACTCCCTCCACCTGGTCGAGGACATCGACCTGTCCGGTGGCGAGGACCAGTTTGCGGCCCGCGACCCCGGTGCCGTCCGCGAGCGTCAGCGTGAACCCGTTCGCCTCCGCCGCCGAGGCGGTGGCCACCAGCGCCTCCCGGATCTCCACACTCGGGTAGGCCGCGAGCTGCTCACGGCCTATGCGGCGCAGCTCGGCCGGGGACGCACCGTCCCGGCTGAGGAACATGTGCATTTCGGCGGCCGGTGCGTTGCGCGGTTCACCGCTGTCCAGGAGCAGCACCTTGCGGCGCTGACGGCCCGACACCAGCGCTGCGTTGAGACCGGCGGGGCCCCCACCGACCACGACTACGTCGTACGACATCGTTCTCCTCTGCCCGGAGTGATCACGGTCCACTGCCCAGCATGTTAATGATAATGGTTTTCATTTGTATGTGATGGGGCGTAACTTTCCACGACGCACGACGAAGGGCGAACTCATGGACTCCACCGCGGCCATCGGCATCCTCGGCGGCTACGGAGCCGTCGGCACCGCAGTAGTACGCCGGCTGTACCGCGCGGGTGTCGGCCCGCTCCTGGTGGCCGGCCGGGACCCGGCCCGTGCCGAAGCCTCCGTCGCATCGCTCGGCGCGGGGCGGCTGTCGGCGTCCAGGCCGTTGACCTCTGGGAGGCGTCACTGGACTCGTTCCTCGCCCGCTGCCGGCTCGTCGTCAACTGCGCGGGACCGTCCTACCGGGTCCTGGACACGGTGGCACGGGCAGCACTGCGCCACGGCGTGGACTACGTGGACGCGGCGGGCGACGACCCCCTCCATGCCCGGCTGAGTGCACACGACGGCGGCGCCGATGAGTGGGCGGCCGCGAACCGCACCGCCGTCCTCTCCGCCGGAGCGCTGCCGGGACTGTCCGGGCTCCTGCCGCGCGTCCTGCTGGACCAGGCGGCACGGCCGGTTCGGCTGGAGGGATACCTCGGCGGCGTGGCAGCGCTCACCCCAGCCGCCGCGGGAGACGTACTGCTCGCCCGAGGCCCCGAACACGGCATCCCCTCCGCGGCCTGGGAAGACGGACAGACCCGCGACCGTGCCCTTGAACCACGGCGCGGCCTGAGACTCCCCGCCTTCCCCCAACCGGTCACCGCCTTCCCCTTCCTGTCCACCGAGGCCGTCCGACTCGCGCAGACGGCCGGACTCCGCCGGGTGCACTGGTACACCGTCTTCGGCGGTGAGCACCTCGCTGAAGAACTGGCCATGGCCTGGGCCATGGACGACACGGAAACGGCGGGTCTGGTCCAGGCCGCGGACGCGGACGTACGCCGCCACGGCTCCTGGTACGGGCAGGAGTTCCGCCTCTGGAACGGGACGGACGACGGCCCGCCCACCCGCACCCTCACCCTGCGCGCCGAGGACTCCTACGAACTCAGCGGCTTTCTGTCCGCCACCGCCGCACAGCACGTCCTCGCCGGCCATGTGAAGCCCGGTGTTCACTTCGCGGCGGACGTGCTCGACCCGCTGTCGACTGCCCAGACCCTGGCGACGGACCCGGTGGGCGAGCTGGACGTGGCGTGATCACCGGTCGGCTTCTCGCCGCACCGTGGTAGTCGTCCGGCGCGGTGGCGCTGGTGCCTGCTGTGCCCCAGACGCGTGGGTCGGGCAGGTTGTCAGCGGTAGGCATGGACGATGGCGTGGCCCCTGCCGCGGCCGGTCATCCACTCGTTCACCGGCGTGGTGATCAGGAAGGCGCCCGCGAAGCCGCCCAGGAAGGCCGACCAGAACAGCCCGTCGGAAAGGTGAGCGTCCAACGCGCCTTGTGTGAGGGCGAATGATGGCATTGGCGACCGTTTCCATCACGGCGATGGAAACGGTGTCGGCGGCGAGCGCCACCTTGATCGCGGTCGAGAAGCCCAGGCCGGCCCGGGCCGCGGCGAACAGCGTGAACGAGTGGCCGAGCGGAAACGATGCCGATCGCCATGCCGAGGATCTCGCCGATCGCGCACCCGGTCAGGCGGTGCGCGCTCCCCCTGGTCTGACACCGGCCCGCGGAGGGGCTCGCGTCACCAGCTCGATCGTGTCCCGCCGGGTGGTGTAGCCGCTCAAAACAGGAATCCGCAGGTCGGGGATGATGGCTCCGCCAGACCGGGGTTCAACTCGCCTCAGCAGGGCGCCTCGTGGACTGCCGCCTCTCCGGAGATCGTCAGGGGCCTTGTACCGGAAGGCGTAATGCTTGATCCCCTACACCACGCCGCGGGGCACGACCGTCAGCCCTCCACCTGCCCCCGCACCCGCCGGGACGGTGTGAAGCCGTACAGGTCGAGGATGCCGGGCGGGTCGGCGAGACCTGGCCCGCCCTGCTCGATCCAGGCGGGGATGTCGGCGGTGGCATCGGCGTCATTGACCAGGCCGAGCCACACGGGCCGGCCGCCCGCCGCGCGGCCGGCGGACGAGGGCTGTACGACGACGACGTTGGCGTGTTCGCAGGCGTCGAGGCAGTCGGTGACGCGGACCGTCGCGGTGCCGTCGAGGGCCCGGCGCAGGCCGCGCAGCTGAGCCGCGTGGTCGAGACCGGGGATCTTCGGTGTGCCGCAGCAGCACCCCCGGCACACGGTGACGGTGCACCGCGGCGCCCCCGTCGACGGGCCGGAGACGGCAGCGGCGGTACGGCGGGAGCGCCTGCTCACGCGGTGTCCTTCCCGGGGCTGGTCCAGGCGGCCTCGCGCAGCAGGCGCAGGCCGTTGAGGCCGACGATGACGGTGGAGCCCTCGTGCCCGGCGACGCCGAGCGGCAGCGGCAGCGTACCGATCAGGTCCCAGGCGACCAGTACGGTGATGAACGCCCCGGCAATGACGAGGTTCTGGATCACCAGGCGCCGGGCGGTGCGGGACAGCTGTACGACGGCGGGGATGGTGGCGAGTTCGTCGCGGACCACGACGGCGTCGGCGGTCTCCAGGGCGAGGTCGGAGCCGGCCTTGCCCATGGCGATGCCGGTGTGCGCGGCGGCCAGGGCCGGAGCGTCGTTCACGCCGTCACCGACGACCAGAACCTTCCGGCCTTCCTGCTCCCACTCGCGTACAGCGGCCACTTTCTCCTCCGGCAGCAGCCCGGCGCGGACATCGGTGATGCCGACCTCGGCGGCCAGATGCCGTGCGGCGCGTTCGTTGTCGCCGGTCAGCAGGGTCGGGGCGCGGCCGGTCAGGGCGGTGAGCGCGGCGACGGTCGCGGCGGCATCGGGCCGCAGCCGGTCGGAGATACCCAGCACCCCGGCCGGTTCCCCGTCGAGCAGGACCACCACGGCGGTACGCCCGGCGTCCTCCAGCCCCTGGACGACGGCATGGGCCCGGCTCGCGTCGGGGGGCAGGAGCCGGTCCGGGGAGCCGACCTGGACAGTGCGGCCCTCGACGGTGGCCGTGACGCCGTGGCCCGGCACGGAGGTGAAGGCGTCCACGTTGCCAAGGGTCAGTTGGTGTTCGCGGGCGGCGTCGACGACGGCTCGGGCCAGCGGGTGCTCGCTGGGGTGCTCGGCGGCGGCCGCCAGGGCCAGCAGCGCGTCCTCACTCAGGCCGCTGCCGGTCAGCGGGCGGATGTCGGTGACGCGGGGCGTGCCCTCGGTGAGGGTGCCGGTCTTGTCCAGGGCGACTGTGTCGATCTGGCCGAGGCGTTCCATGGCGACGGCGGACTTGGCGAGCACGCCGTGGCGTCCGGCGTTGGCGATGGCCGACAGCAGCGGCGGCATCGTGGAGAGCACCACCGCGCACGGCGACGCCACGATCATGAAGGTCATCGCGCGCAGCAGCACCGACTGCAGGTCGTCGCCGAAGAGCAGCGGCACGGCGAAGACCGCCAGCGTGGCGGCGACCATCCCGACCGAGTAGCGCTGCTCGATCTTCTCGATGAACAGCTGGGTCGGTGCCTTGGTCTCGGAGGCTTCCTCGACCATCTTCACGATCCGGGCGATCACCGAGTCCGACGGATCCCGCTCCACCCGCACCCGCAGGGCGCCGGTGCCGTTCAGTGTGCCGGCGAACACTTCGTCGCCTGCATCCTTGGTCACCGGCAGCGGCTCGCCGGTGATGGTGGCCTGGTCCACCTCACTCGCGCCGGACACGACCCGGCCGTCCGCGCCGACCCGCTCACCGGGCCTCACCAGGATCACGTCCCCGACCGCCAGCTGTTCGGCCGGCACACTCTCCTCGCTGCCGTCGGGCAGCAGCCGGGTCGCGGTGGAGGGGGCCAGGTCGAGCAGGCCGCGCACCGAGTCAGCCGTCCGGGCGGTCGCCACGGCCTCCAGGGCGCCGGAGGTGGCGAAGATGACGATCAGCAGCGCACCGTCCAGGACCTGGCCGATGGCAGCGGCGCCGAGCGCGGCCACCACCATCAGCAGGTCCACGTCCAGGGTCTTGTCCTTCAGGGCCTTCAGACCCTCCCAGCCCGGCTCCCAGCCGCCGCTGACGTAGACGGCGGCATACAGCGGCCCCCACAGCCACACCGGGGCGCCGAGCAGGTACAGCGGGAGGGCGAGCAGGAACAGGACCAGGGCCGCCAGCGCCCAGCGGGCCTCGGGCAGCGCCAGGATCCGGGTACGCCGACGCGGCGGGGAACCTGCGGCGCGGTCCCCCTGCGGCGCGGGGGCGGTCAGCGTGGAAGTCATCAGACGGGTGCCTTCGATGGGGACGGGGGTTCCGACTCCTCCACCGTACAGGAACATCTGAACAGCTATTCATGCGTTCAATCCCGTACGATGGCCCCATGGGCCACGGACAGAAACCCCCGGTGAGCGACTACGCCACCCCGCGCACCCGGCTGACGCCGGAGAACGCGCCGAAGGTCGCCGAGACCCTCCAGGCCCTCGCCACCCCCTCCCGGCTGCTGATCCTGGCCCGGCTGCGCGAAGGCCCCTGCGCGGCCACCGAACTCGCCGACGCCGTCGGCATGGAACAGTCCGCCTGCTCCCACCAGTTGCGTGTGCTGCGCAACCTCGGCCTGGTCACCGGCACCCGCCAGGGCCGCTCCGTCGTCTACGCCCTGCACGACAACCACGTCGCCGGACTGCTCGACCAGGCCCTTTACCACATCGAGCACCTGCACCTGGGCATCACCGACACCCCTGCCGAAGCACCCGAGCCGGTCGCGATCCCCTGACGGCCCGTTGTGCGGGCAGCCTTCGTAGATGTGCGTCTTTTCGGCCTCGGCGGCGGGCGGCCGGGTCACGTCTGGCGGCATGGCCGTGTTTCTGAAGACGGCCCCGGCGCCGAAGGCAACTGCCACAAGGCGCTGCAGGCCGGAGCCCGCAGCTAGGTGTGTCGGCCCGGCTTGGTAACAGGGCGGTGGTCTTGCACGGGTGACGGCCTTCGTCAGCCGTACCGGTTATCCCCAGGGGGCTTGCCGCTTCTGTGGACAACGTTGCTCGGCCTCGGCGCGGAACGCCACCTACTGGCTTCGTTCGCTTCCAGCGCCGCCGCGCTGCCGTCCGCAACCCAGGACTTGAGCGGAAGATCGGCGTCAGTAGCGGAAGGAACCGGCATGAAACACCGGGCAGGTCTGGGCCCCTACCCGTCTCGGCAGCACCGGCGACCCCGCCACAGCCACCGCGCGACTTTGGAGACCCTGGCCGAACGCATCCCCTCTGGCCGACACAACCTCGCCGCCCAGCTGCCGCCCGTCATGCTGGTGGAGCGAAGCTGATGGTGGGTGCATGCGGTGTGCTGATCGGACGCGACCAGCTGCTGGCCCTCAGGCGTGTGTCTGATCCGACGATCTCAGCCAGTCGGCACGGCTGCGGCGCCGCAGAGGCAGCTCGAACAGGCCGCCGTGGGGGAGAGGGCCAGGGAGATCAGGAAGACGACGGCGACGACGAGGGTGATGGTGCCGCCGGCGGCGAGGTTCCAGTGGGTTGACAGGGCGAGTCCGAGGGCGCAGGAGCCGGTGCCGAGGGCGACGGACAGCAGCACGGTCAGGCCGATGCGGCTGACCGAGGTGGGGCTGAACGACTCGATGACGGGCGGCGGTGTCCTTCGACGTGCGCCGTCGCCGCCGCAGGACGCGGTGAGGGCGAGGACAGTGGCGGCGGCCACCGCCCAGACCACGCGTGGTGTCGCAGAGGCCGCATCCGGGCGGTTCCGGGCGCGCCGATGATGAGGTGGGAGCCGCGCCACGGGGTACAGGCAAGTCAGGACCCGAGGTGAGGATGGACGCGATGAACCGGATTCCCCGCTGGGTCGCCCAGGCGGTCGCGGTGCTGGCCGCCGCCGCGGTGTTGCTGTTGGCGGCGACCTGGCTCGTGGAGAACTTCTGAGCCGGCCGCCCCTCTCGCGACGCCCGGCTCAGGAAGCAGCGTCGCACGCCGTCAGTGGCGGCCTGATGGACGGTGTTCACGGCCGTGGTCGTCCTGAAGCCGTGACTGTGCCGCCAGCCCGCCTGACCTTTGTGGCACCGGCGAGATGGGGGTGGCAGTCGTGGAGGTCGGTGTGCTCCTGCTCGACGACCGCCTGCTCCCGCCACAGGCGCACGGCCAGCAGAGTCGCGGGGCCGAGGCGAACTGGAGCAGGAAGACCAGGACGTACACCTGCCAGACCTGATCGACGAAGGGCAGCATCAGCGCGACCCCGGCACGTATGAGGTCCGCCGTCACCATGAGGGCCAGCGCGGCTGCCCCGTCGCAGACGTGCCCGGACCCGCTGCCGACGGATTGCTACCGCTGCTGTTCGTCACAACTTCCCCACCACTTCACTGGCATCCCGGCCGTTCACACTATGACGGACTGCGTAGCCCGGTGATCAGTTCCCAGCTGTGTCACGGAGTCGTCGGTCGCACTCGCGAGGGCTGACCGCGCACAGCGCCGCGAACGACGCCTCGCTGCGCAGACGTTCCGCAGCGATGCTGGCCGTAACGACGGGGCGCAAGCGAGATGATCTCTCATGCCGTCAGTGTGCTCGCGACCACTGAGTAGGTGTTTTTCAACTCGTCCTTGGACTGCGTCCGGCAGTCCGGGAGCGTGAGCCTGAGCACGATAGGTGTCGCGTTTGCACGACAACTGTCGTAGGGAGCACGGAACTACGCCAGATCGATCAGGCCGCGAGCACGGAAGCCTCGGGCCCCGCGTCAACTCGCGGGTGCGGCCGGTGCACACACGCCGCGCGGCGCCCGATGCCGGGCCCCCGGTCAGCCGGCTTCCGTCAGGGCCGCGTGCGCGGCGGCGAGGATCTCCTCGGAGAGCGGGGAGCCCTGGGTGGCCCGGGACAGGACCAGAGCACCGACCATGGTGCACAGCCGGGCGAGGCCGCCCTCGCCGCCCCCGACGCCCTCGCCGCCCGCGACGGCCTCGGCGGGGGCGAGGAACGCGGCGAAGTCGGCCACGCCCTCCGCGTAGGTACGGCGCGCCTCGCGGCCTTCGGGTCCGCGCGCGACATCGACGGCGAGAGCCGCGACCGGGCAGCCGTCCGCCGCGTTGTCACGGTGTTCGACGGAGAGGTAGTCGTCGATCAGGGCCCGCTGAGCGGCATCCCGCTGCCCGTCGTGCCGCTCGAGCCCGGCCGCATAGCGCCGTGCGATCTCATCGAAGACGAGGGCGGTGACCTCATCGACGAGCGCTTCCTTGGAGGCGAACTGCTTGTAGAAGGCACCGTGGGTGAGGCCGGCCGCCTTCATGAGATCGGCGACGCTGACGTGGGTGCCCTGCTCCCGGAACAGCCGCGATGCGGTGTCCACCACCCGCCTGCGATTCTCCTGCGCCTGCGCCTGCGATACGCGGCCCATGGCCACCTCCCGTTGGATGTCGACTGGCATCTATCTTAGTCCTGTGTTTAGATTGTGCTTGCAATCTAATTGACGCGGGTGCTCCGACGGCGCCTGCGAAGGACAGGAGCGAGCATGGAACTCAAGAACGCGGTCGCGGTCGTCACCGGCGCCAACCGGGGCCTCGGGCGGCACCTGGCCGCCCAGCTCGTCGAGCATGGCGCGAAGGTCTACGCGGCGGCCCGGCGTCCCGAGACGGTCGACCTGCCGGGCGTCACCCCGCTGCGCCTCGACGTGACGGACCAGGAGTCGATACGGGAGGCCGCCCGCATCGCCTCCGACGCGACGCTTCTGATCAACAACGCGGGCGTCTCCACCGGCGCGACGCTGGTCGGCGGCGACCTGGACGAGGTACGTCGCGAGATGGAGACCAACTTCTTCGGCCCGCTCGTCGCCACACGGGCCTTCGCTCCCGTCATAGAGGGCAACGGCGGCGGCGCCGTACTCAACGTCCTGTCCGCCCTGTCCTGGTTCCACCCGGCCGGCCTCGGCTCCTACGCCGCGTCCAAGGCCGCCGCCTGGGCGCTGAGCGACGCGAGCCGCGAGGAACTGGCGCCCCGCGGGATCACCGTCTCGGCGCTGCACGTCGGCTACATGGACACCGACATGGCCGCCGGCGTGCCCGCCGATCAGAAGGTCGCCGCTGCCGACGTCGCGGCCCAGGCCCTGCGCGGCGTCGAGACCGGCCTGCCCGAGATCCTCGCCGACGAGACCAGCCGGTACGTCAAGCAGAGCCTGTCCGCAGCGCCCCAGCCGACCGCGGGCTGACGCTCACCCCCTCCACCACGGCACGACGGCCTTCCAGGCCCCCTTGCGCAAGGACTTCTCATGCGTTACACGACCTTCGGACACAGGACCGGACTGCGCGTCTCCGAGTACGCGCTCGGCACCGCGAACTTCGGCACCGGCTGGGGCGCCGGCGCCGAGCCCGACGAGGCCCGCCGGATCTTCGACCGGTTCGCCGAGGCCGGCGGCACCTTCCTCGACAGCGCCGACAGCTACCTCGCAGCCCTCGACGTCCAGCTCACCGACGAGCAGTACGCGCGCCTCGACAAGGTCAGCGCCATGCCGCTCGGCGTACCGCACGAGGGCGTCGCGGGCTCGCTGGGCCGCCTCCAGGGCGGCGACGCGGGCAGCGTCATCGCCCCGGTCGTGCCAGTAGCCTGAGCCCGCAAACGCGGCCGACGCAGAGCTCTCCGCGCAGGCACTGGCCACTGCCGTGCCGACGCGGAGCGCGCGGACCAGAAGACACCAAAAACCGTCTCGTACCGAGACAAACCCCTCACCGACAGAACATCCCTCCCGCTCAGGCGGGAGACCGAACGAACGGAGACAACAATGAAGGCCTTCATGGTCGAGAAGTACGGCGACCCGACCACGGTGCGCGCCGGGGATGCACCCGAGCCCCAGGTGGGCGCCGAGGATGTCCTGGTCAGGATCGACGCGACGAGTGTCAACCCGCTGGACTACAAGATCCGCAAGGGTGAGTTGAAGCCGATCGTGCCCTACCGTCTCCCGCTCGTCCTGGGCAACGACTTCGCCGGGACCGTCGTCCGCGTCGGATCGTCCGTGACCCGCTTCTCGGTGGGCGACGAGGTCTACGCGCGGCCCGACAAGGACCGCATCGGCACCTTCGCCGAACGCATCGCCATCCACCAGGACGACCTGGCCCTCAAGCCCGCCACGCTCACCATGACCGAGGCCGCCTCCCTCCCCCTGGTCGCGCTGACCGCCTGGCAGGCCCTGGTCGAGCGGGCGAACGTGCAGCCGGGCCAGAAGGTCCTCATCCACGCGGGCGCCGGCGGCCTGGGATCCGTCACCATCCAACTGGCCAAGGCACTGGGCGCGCACGTGGCCGCCACCGCGAGCACCGCCAAGGTCGACCTCGTCAAGGAACTCGGCGCGGACGAGGTCATCGACTACCGCACGCAGGACTTCTCCACCCTCCTCACCGGCTACGACGTCGTCCTGGACTCCCTCGGCGGCGAGAACCTCGCCAAGTCCCTGCGCGTCCTCAAGCCCGGTGGCCTGGCCATCTCCGTCGCGGGCCCGCCCGACCCGGCCACCGGCGTCGAACTCGGCGCGAACGCGGTCATGCGCCTGGGCGTCGCCGTCCTCAGCGCGAAGGTCCGGCGCCAGGCCAAGCGCCTCGGTGTCAGATACTCCTTCCTGTTCATGAGGGCCAGCGGCGACCAGCTGCGCGAACTCACCGCCCTCATCGACGCCGGGAAGATCCGCCCCGTCGTCGACCGGGTCTTCCCTTTCGACGAGACCCTTCAGGCCATGGAGTACGTCGAGAAGGGCCGCGCGAAGGCCGGCAAGGTCGTCGTCTCCATGACGTGAACCCAGGGCAACGGCCCTGCCGGACGCCGAGAACGCCGCCCGCCACAACGAGAAGATCCCGCCCCACGCTCCTTTCTCCCACACCAGGACCCGATCACGAACGCACCGTCCAGCTCCCCCACGCCCACCCCGTCGTCGTACAAGAACGCGCCGACCCGTTGCCGTGTCCGTGTACGGCGTGGGCGTCGCCTACCGGCAGCACGGTCCGGACGACAACTTGCCTGCGAAGAGTGCGGATCACGTCAGGAACGATGCGAATTCGGCGACAGATGTCGCGCTCAGAGCTTCATGAAAGGGCAGGTCGGGACGGAAGGATGACGACACCTATCGTGCTCAGTCTCAGAGCGCGTGATCTTTGTTCCAGAACAGGGTGTGCATGCCGCAGGGACTTGATGGACTGGGGCGATGAAGATCTTTTCGCCTCGTGTCCTGCCGGCTCTTGATCGGTTCAACGCCGCTTATCCCTGGGATCACAACGCCCACTACCATCGCTGGATCCTGCGGCAGTTGCCGAGGCGCTTCGACCTCGCCCTGGACGTCGGTTCCGGAAGCGGTGATCTTGCAAGGCTCTTGGCCGGACGAGCCGACGCTGTGCAGGCCGTCGATTCCGATCCGGTGATCACAGCTCAGGCCCAGAAGCTGACTCCTTCCGGGCTCCCCGTCACCTTCACCGTCGCGGATGCGATAGCCGAGTTTCCTGCCGGCCCTTACGACGTAATCACGTGCGTCGCCACGATCCACCACCTGCCGTTCACTCAGGCGATCTCTCTCCCGTAATGAGGTGAGGCAGGCGCGTACAGTTCAACCGTGGACGTCGGCGAACTTCGCGAACGCGGCCCTGGTGCCGTCCCCGGCGATGCCGTCGATCGGACCGTTGTAGCCGTGGCCCCGCAGCATGCGCTGCAGCGCCTCGTCACCGCCGCAGACATCCGTACCCTCTTGGACTCTTCCGCTGAGCTCCCCGTTCTGTACATCAACTACGGTCCCGGCGACGACGGGGGCACCGAAGCGGAATTGGACGTGTGGGCCGCAGGCCTGGTCTACCAGCTGACATCGTCCTCACCCACGCGACCGCTCTGGACCTCCTCGGCGAGGAACCCAACAGCGAGACCATCGCGGCGTTCCTACCGAAGGTTCAGAAAGCCGTGGACCAGATGATCTCGGTCCGAGGCATGTGAAGCAGATCTGCTACTCAAGGGGTCGTCTCATTCGGCTGTAGACCCGGCACCGTGCCGCCTCCTCGATCTGCTCGTCTGCGGGTACGTCGACGCCCAGTACGGCGGCGACCTTGCGGACAGCATGGCCCGGTCGATGAGGGTGAGGACCCGAACACGGCCGGCAGCGTCATGTGAGGCACTGCGGAGCACAGTTACGGTAGCCCCACCGGCTTTCAGTTCACCGCTTGCCAGCGTGTGTTCTGTCGGAGGCGAAACGTTGCCGCCTCCCGAGGCAACCGCAAAGGAGGCAGCGCGGGGTGGGACGCAAGAAGGCGCGGAAGAAGAACCGTTCGCACGGCGTGATGTAGTCAGAACAGGTCATCGAGATCTACATGAGCGCCGTCCAGCAGGCAGTGTTGGTCAGCAATCAGATCGAACGGCTTCAGGCCGACACGGTCATGGCCATCGTCGATCAACTCACCCCCTACAGCAACGGGGCACTGGCGGTGTACGGCGACTTCATCGACCGCGAGCGTCTGTCCCGCATCGCCACAGAGTACGGAATGGGCTACGCCAGGTTTGTCCTGCTCGCGGCGCTGTTCTTCGCTCACGATCGCGGTGGGTATCCCGCCCAGGCTGGGATGATTCACGACATCGTTGGAAGTACCCGCTATCCAGGCGAACCCCCGCAGCTCTCGTCCGACCTGGACAAGCTGATGGACAGTGCCAAGGACCCAGAGGGCCTTGGTCTTGCAGAGGTGTTCATTCCACAGATCGGTGCTGCGTTCCTCGCAGGACAGGACTGACACCCTGGAGGTTCTGGGAGACCTGGGCGGTGGGACTGCACGGCACGCCGCGCACTTGGCGGTTCAGCACCAGCCGACCCGGGTCACCGTGGCTGACGCCTCGCCGACACGCTGTTGGGGTGTGCGCATCGCCCGTCGCGACAGACGAAGCGGGGCACGTACAGGCCGGGCCGAGACCGTGCGCTGGGGGCAGTCGCTTCGTTGGACCTGGGGAAGTCACGATGTCGAAGTACGGATGGAGTTGTGATGGGGCGAGTGAAGGCGAACAAGCCGCGGCGGAATCGGCCGGTGGACCTTGGAGAGGTTTCCGAGGGACACGTCGAGGCGGCCGCGGGGTGGATGGTCACGATGGTCGGTTCGGAGCAGGCCTCTGCGGCCGACATGCACGCGCATCTTCAGAGCGGGCCTGGTGGATTCGCGAACTACGAGCGGACAGGCGACCAGTGGCAGGTGACCATGATGGTGGTCGGACGTCCGCCCGAAGCCGAATCACGGTGCACAGAGATCCCCGCGCTCGATGAGGTCTTCGACATCGCGAGGGACATGGCGGCCACGATGCTGCCGAGCGGTGCTGCCCTCCTGCACTGTATGGACGGCAGTGCCGACGCGTGGATCCCCACTTATCTCGCCGTGTACGGGCACCTGCCCGCCGGCGGGGGGTGGACAGCCGTTGCCGACGCCGGCGGCACGACTGCGGACCGATCCCGCTCGTACGTCACCACCGCACGGTCATGACACCGAACGTACGGTCCGGGAACGCCTCCGCACCTCCCGCACCAACTGACGGAGTACGCCGAGGTGGTACTACGCGTCGGTGAACCGGATCTGGCCGAACCAGGCCCGGAAGGCGTAGATGAGCGCGAGTAGCCCGGCTGAGAAGAGGCTGACCCACACCATCCCCATCACTACGGGGTTGACGTCTGCTCCGTGCAGGTCGCTGAACATCATCCCGAAGCCAACGGTCATGAGGAGGACGACGGGCGGGGCGGTCAGGGTGGCGAAGGCGGCGGGCAGTTGCCGGTGGCCGTAGAAGCTGCCGATGAACAGGTGGGCGCAGAGGATGAACGGTGGCAGGAGCCAGAAAGACGGCTCGCTGGAGTAGCGGGAGAAGTAGGCGACGTTGCCGGTTACGAAGGCCACGCCGGCCAGGTGTGCGAGCGCGACGGCGGTGAGGGCGGTCCGTACGGCCCGGCTCGTGATCGTGTGAACGACCACGGTGGGCCGGGGTGCGGGCGGGTCGGCGCTGGCGGGGACGACGGGGGTGTCGTCAGGATCGTCGTCTGCGTCGGGCATCTCCTCCTGTTTCTCTTCGTACTCGCCGTCGTCGTCTTCCGGGTTCCAGTCGGGATCGTCTTCGTCCGTTGCGTCGCCGTCGTCCTTCAGGCCGTCGTCGGTCTCCGACTCCTCTTCGGGCTGGTCCCGTGGCGGATGCGGATGCCAGTTGGGGGAGTTGAAGTAGTCGTTGAGGCCGGTCTCGACATGAGTGAGGGACGTGCTGACCAGGTCTGCGGCCCAGACGTAGAGGTCCGGGTCTATGCCTGGTTGCTGTGCCCGCTCGGTGAGGGCGTCCTGCAGGCCGAGCAGCCAGTTCCGGGCGATGTCGGTGTCGAGTTCGGCGGTGACGGTTCTGGCCGCGAGGGTCAGGAGCCGCGTACCCCCGGTCCGAGGCCCGGTCCGCCGGCCCTGCCGCCGTGTGGTCCCGTTCGTACGCCCTGATCCCGGTCAGCGTGCGACAGCTGAGGGGAGTGGCCCGCAGCCGTCTGGCCCTGAGGCAGTGGTCCGGGGACATCGACTCCGCAGTCGAGGTGTTCGCCCGGCTTGCGTACAACGCCGTCGTTCACGCGCAGCCCGTCAACGGGGCAACGGCCCAGATGCATGTCCACCTCACCTTCACCGAGAAGGGAGGCCTGCTCATCGACGTCGAGGATCCGTCTCCCGGCTTCCCCGGCGCGCAAGCGGCCCTCCGTGGAGAGAAGGGCCGCGGCTTGCGCGACGCCCGGCGGCTCGGCGCGGACCTCACGTGGTTCCTCGCCGCCGACGGACGCAGCAAGACGATCCGGGCCACCCTGCCGTCGGGGGAGGGTCTCACATGACCCGTCTGCCGGGCGGCTGGCGCCAGTGGTTCCCGCAGCTCCTGACCGCCATGGTGGTCGCCGCCTTCATTGTTCCCCTCGTCATCGCTTACGGAAGCTGAGACCCATGGCCGAGGCACCGGAGCAACTGCCGGAAGAGCCGCTCCCCAACCGCGACCCCCAGGCCGCGCTGAATGCGCTGCCGACCTTTCCCGACGAGCCCTCCGAGGTGAACCTCTTCGGTGTGCGGCACGGAGAGGCGGTTGACCGGCGCTTCGACCCGGGACGGCTGCACCGCATCCGAGTCGTCGACGAGGCGGATGGAACAACGTGATCACCACTGTGCAGCGGCCCACGCCCGCCGACTGGGACTCCTGGTACACCGCCGGCTGGCCCGCCGTCGTCACCGACAAGGAATCCGAGTCCTTCCACCGGACGGTCCAGCCGTACCCGGGCATGACCGCCGTCGATCTGGCCTGCGGCAACGGCCAGTGGATGCGGCAACTCACTGCCTGGGGCGTGTTCGTGACTGGCTACGACTTCTCCACCGAGGCCCTGCGCCAGGCACGCGCCGCAGGCCTGCCGGACGGACTGTCGTACGCGCAGTGGGACATCGACGCCGAGCCGATCCCGCCCGCCCTCATGCCCGGCAGCCTCGACCTGGTGACCTGTCGCCACGCGCTGCCGTACCTGGAGTACGCGCGCGTGCTGACCGACGTGGGGCGCTGGCTCAAACCGTCTGGGATCTTCTACGCCCTGGTCCGTGTCGCCGACGACCAGGACAACGCCACGGCGCAGAGCGACTCTGTCCTGGAGTCGTTCCACCGCGGATTCACCGAAGCACAGATCGACGGCATCGGCATCGGCTGGGCCCGCCGCACGACGTACCGGCTCAGCGCCCGCAACTGCGGGATCGTGCTGCGCGGTTACGGCGACTCCGACTGCCAACCATGTGACGTCTCGAGCTGAGACCGGCAGACTCCCGGCGTCGGCGGCTACGCGCCTTTCCCCCGAGAGCCAGCCCCGGCGCCGGGTTGAACGCCTCCGGCGACGGCGGCATCGGCCGGAGCCACGTTGCGCCAAGTCGCTGTCGACGGGCTGATCGCGGAGGCGCTGGCCGCCACCCGGGCCAGGGTACGGAGGATGGAGTCCTCCACCGGCCCGTACGAGGCGGTCGGGGAACTGTCGAACCGGCAGGTCGAGACGGTCGTGCTGCGGCTCATCCTCGTCTACCCCACCGCCAGGGCTGCCTAGTACATCGGCGTCGACGAACGCGCCGCCGGCCACCACCTGCGGCGTGCCGAGGACCGGCTGCGCGTCAAGCAGAGCCTTCCCAACGACCGGCGCAAGAAGGGGGAACGGTGATGACCACCCTGATCGACACCCTCCTGAACGAGTGCAGATCCCCGTCCGGCTCCTCCGTCATCGTTGCCCGGCCCGACCGGCAGTCTCAGGCTGCGGCAAGTTGGAGAAGCTCCGGAACACCCTCGGCACGGGCGTAGGGCTGGAAGCGGGGGAGGAGGTCGTTGACAAGGTTCACGCAGCGGGGTGCGCCGATGCGTCGGGCCAGGATCAGTGACTGGGCGGCGGCTGCGGCGGGCTCGGGTTCCTTCAGATCGAGGTAACTGGCCGCACGGTAGGCGAAGAACACACCGCGGGTTTTGTCCCGTGCCGCGGGCAGAAGACGTTCACCTTCAGTGATGAGCTGGTGGGCGCGGCCGGTGTCGCCGAGGTCCAGGAGCGCCTGGCCTGAATCCACGGCGAGATCCGCCTCGGATACCCACGCGCACCATGCGGGCCGCTCCGTGCCGGCGTCGCTGAGATGCTGCTCGGCCGCGGCGAGGGCGCGCAGGACGGCGCGACGTTCGCTTCGGTCGCCGCGTGCCGCGAGGGTGCGAGCGAGACGCAGTTGGAGCAGACAGCGGGCGGCGGGATTGCCGGCGCGGGTCAAGGCGTGGTTGAGGATGCGGGCGGCGGTGGCGTGATCGCGACGCCAAGCGGCCTGGTAGGCGAGATCGCCCAGGAGACCGGCGCCCATGTCCTCGTCCCCGGCCGCGTGGGCGTTGTGCAGGGCGGCGATCCAATTCTGAGTGGCGTGGGTGTGGCGTCCCAGGTCGAAGCGGTGCCAAGCGACGGTCTGGGCCAGGGAGGCCGCCAGCGTGTGCAGACGTAAGCCGAGGGCGGGCGTGTAGCGGCTGTGTTCGAGCACTTCGGTCACGGTGGACAGGTGGGCGTCCAGCAGCGTGGCGGTGTGCTGCCGTTGCTCGGTGGCGTGAGCGGCGAGTTGCTGGGTCGTGTCTTCCAGGAAGGCGACGAGGTCCTCGCCGATCGGTTTGCCGTCGTGGGCCTGGACGGCCGCGCTCGTAGGGCCGGCGGCCCAGTCCGCGGCCAGCGCGGACAGGGTGGCGCCGGAGATCGCAAAGAAGGTGCGGCGTTCCATGGCTGTTCGCAGGGCCTCTCTGAGGGCGGGTACGGAGCTGTGGGGTCCGAACGGGATCACGCTGTCGGCGGTGAGCGGCAGCCAGTTCGGCCAGTCGTTGGCACAAACGATGTCTGCGGGCCAGCCGAGCGCTTCGGCGATGTACGCCTGTGACTCCTCGCTCGGTTGCACGCCCCGTTCCCACTTGCGTACCCGCATCCGGTCGGTGCCCGAACGCAGGCCCTGTCGGCGGGCTGCGGCCTGAACCCCGGCCGCGAGCGCTTCCTGCGACATGCCGCGCGCTTTCCGCGCAACGGTCAGGGGGTGGCGATCGGTCTCTTCCACACATTCATCCAATCACTCACCGCACATGGATGGTGACGATTGTCGGATGCGGGACTCCTACGGGACTGACCCTGTTGCCCATTCGGCTATGCGGCGAGGCTGAGTTCGAGTCGGGTGAGGTGGCTGGTGTGGCGGCGGTCCGGTGGTTTGCCGTTCCACCAGGCGTTCAGGCGGATGAGGTTGAGGGCGACGGCACTGTAGACGTGTTCGAGGTGGGTCTTGGCCAGGCCGCGGTAGCGGGCCCGGCGGCTGTCG
>NZ_JAVFVX010000105.1:0-26192 GCF_033441795.1 Streptomyces sp. ADMS
GTGCCGATCGCCGTCCAGGACATCCCGATCCTGTCGGCCCCGCAGAACCAGCAGTGTGTCGAGAACTCGACGCAGGCCAAGGGTGACGAGCCGCTGTCACACATCCTCAGCGACATCCCGGTCCTGTCCGGCAACGGCGTCGGCAACAACTGACCGGCACCACCAACACCACCGGCGACAACTGAGCCGGGCGTACGTCCGGCTCTCTTCGAGCCTTCACCAGCGGGCCGCCGGATTCTCGGCGGCCCGCTGGCCTACGTTGCGTCAGGTTACGACGAGACACCCATTGTTCCCGTTTTCCCGTCTTTCCCGCCTGTGCGGCGTCGCGCTGCTGTGCGCGGCGACCGCGATCGGCTGCGGCACTCCCCAGCAGCCGTCCTGAGACCCGCGGGGCGGCGCCGCCCCGCCAAGGGCACCGACATCCTGCTGCCGGGCACGGACGGCCGCAGCACCATCACCGAGAAGGAGCGCCGCAAGTTCCACGCGGTCGGCGTTCCCTGCAACTGCGCGGACGTGATGATGCTCGTCCAGGTGTCCGCCAGGGGCGACCGCGTCGGCGTGACCGGCCTGCCGCGCGACTCTCTCGCCACGATTCCGGCGTACAGACCCAAACCGCCCGGGAATCAGCACCCCGCAAGGTGTCGGCCACACGGACGGAGTTCGCCACGGTGCCGATCGCCGGGTTCAACCCGCCGACGGAGGGCGTCGGTTCGACGCTGCGCCGGGACGCCGTGAAGGTGAAGGCCATGTTCACCAAGGTGCGCGAGGACCGGCCGATCACCGCGGGTGCGGATCCCGGGCCCGGTGATCCGCCGCGGTTCGGGAAGGACGTGCCGGTGCGCGGGAGCGGCCGGGGCGTCCGTGAGCAGGCAGGAGGACGGGGCTCGCGTTCCCGTGAATCTCGGCCCGTACACCTCAATCGTTGGGCCAATCGGGGCAATTACCGCAACCCTGGTCGGGGTTGAACCGTTGATGATCACGCAGCTCCTCACCGGAGTCCGCTTTTCGAAGGGAATGAACATGAAGAAGCTGTGGGCTTCCGCGGCCATCGCCGCCTCCGTCGCCGGCATCTCGGCGACGGCAGCACCCCAGGCCCTGGCGATCGCCAATGACGGTGGCACCACTTCCGTCAGCGGCAACGGCGCCGAGCAGTCGTTCGGCAACTCGGCCACGTTCGGTGACATGAGCCCGCAGCTCTCACTGGTCCAGGGTTCGCTGAACAAGCCGTGTGTGGGCCTCCCGGCCAAGCTCAACGTCGGTTCCGTCGTCGGCGTCGTGCCGATCGCCCTGCAGGACATCCCGATCCTGTCGGCCCCGCAGAACCAGCAGTGTGTCGAGAACTCGACGCAGGCCAAGGGTGACGAGCCGCTGTCGCACATCCTCAGCGACATCCCGATCCTGTCCGGCAACGGCGCCGGCAACAACTGAGTCTCCCCGCTCGGTTGCGGCGGCGGGTCACCGGTTCTCCGGTGACCCGCCGTTCGGCTGTTCCGGCCGGACCTCCCGGCCTCACTTGCTGTACAGCGCCTCGATCTCGGCCGCGTACGCCTCCCGTACCGCGTGGCGCTTGATCTTGAGGGACGGGGTGAGCTGCCCGTTGTCCTCGGTGAACTCGCCCTCGACCAGGGTGAAGGCGCGGATCGACTCGGCCCGGGAGACCGCCGCGTTGGCGTGGTCCACGGCCCGCTGGACGTCGGCGCGCATCCGGGGGTCGCGGATCACCTCGGCCATGGGGGTGTCGGCGGGCATGCCCCGTACGGCGAGCCAGTGGGCGACGGAGTCGGGGGCGAGGGCGATCAGGGCGGCGACGAAGGGGCGGTTGTCGCCGACGACCATGCACTGGCCGATCGGCGCACGGCTGCGCAGCCGGTCCTCCAGGACGGCCGGGGCGACGTTCTTGCCGCCGGAGGTGACCAGGATGTCCTTCTTGCGGCCGGTGATGGTGAGGTAGCCGTCGTCGTCGAGGGCGCCGATGTCGCCGGTCGCGAACCAGCCGTCGCTCAGCACCGCGTCCGTCGCCGCCGGGTTGTTCCAGTAGGCGCCGAAGACGACCGCACCCTTGAGAAGGACCTCACCGTCGTCGGCGATCCGGACGGCGGTGCCGGGGACGGGGAGACCGACCGTGCCGGGGCGGGGGGCCAGGGGCGGGACGAGGGTGGCGGCGGAGGTCGTCTCGGTCAGGCCGTAGCCCTCGTAGACGATGATTCCGGCGGCGTAGAAGAAGAGACTGAGGTCGCGGTCGAGCGGGGAGCCACCGCTGATGGCGTATCGCATGCGCCCGCCCAGTTCCTTGCGGATACGGCGGTACACGAGCAGGTCGTACAGGGCCCAGGCGGCGTAGAGGCCGGGGCCGGGGCCCTTGGCAGCACCGGTGCCGAGGAACTTCTCGAGGTAGGCCTCGGCGAAGCGGACGCCGATGCGGTGGGCGCGGTCGAAGGAGGCGGCGCGGCCCATCTTCTCGGCGGTGGCGCGGCCGGCTGCGTGGATCCGCTCGAAGAGGTACGGGACGCCGACCAGGAAGGTCGGCCTGAACTCCCGCAGCATCGGGCGGAGTTCGTCGGGCTTGATGCTCGGGAAGTGGCCGATCTCGATACGGGCCATCAGACAGCCGATCTGAAGGGCCCGGCCCATGATGTGGGCGAGGGGGAGGAAGAGGAGGGTGGAGGCGGTCTGGCCGGTGACCTCCTTGAAGATCGGGTGCAGCAGCTCGACGACGTTCGCGGCCTCGGCGTGCAGGTTCGCGTGGGTGAGGACGCAGCCCTTCGGCTGTCCGGTGGTGCCGGAGGTGTAGCAGATCGTGGCCGTGGTGTCGGGGGTCAGGGCGGCGCGCCGCTTGGCCACCTCCTCGTCCGGCACGTCCCGTCCCAAGGTGGTGAGTTCGGTCATCGCACCCTCGTCCAGGGTGAGAATGCGCGGGGGTTCGGGATGGTTGGCCGTGCCGGTGGTGACGGTGGCCGTGTTGTCGGGCGTCTCGGTGACGACCAGAAGGCACCCCGAGTCCCTTATGATCCAGTCCACTTGGGCCGCGGACGAGGTGGCGTAGACGGGGACGGTCTGGCCGCCTGCCGCCCAGATCGCGAAGTCCAGGACCGTCCACTCGTAACGGGTACGGGACATCACCGCGACCCGGCCGCCCGGTTCGAGGCCGGCGGCCATCAACCCCTTGGCGGTGGCGGTGACTTCGGCGGCGAAGGAGGCGGCTGTGATCGGTCGCCAGGTGCCGTCGTCGGAGCGGCGGCGCAGGATCACCGCGTCGGGGGCCTCGGCCGCATTCGTGTAGGGCAGGTCGGCGGTGCTGCCCGTGGTGGGGGTCGCCACGATGGTGGCGGCGCGGGCCTCGCGGACGGTGCCGGTGTTCTCGTCGCGGATCAGCTCGACGCGGTGGCGGGCCGCCAGATCGGTGCGCCGCTTCGCCTGCTTCAGATCCCTGCGTACACCCATGACGCTTGCTCCCGGTGACTGGTCCGCTCCTGATCAGAGGTCAAATTACCGGTGCGTAGCAAAAGTTCAATGGGTCGCGCACAAGCAGATGCTCGGAACGCATATTTTGCTGCGTGGCGGTGGGCGACGGTCCGGCGCCGGCTTGACCTCCCCCCACCGAAGGGAACCCCGTGCGGTCCGTTCTTCTCACCGTGTGCGCGTCGGCCGTCGTGGCCGTGTCCGGCGTGGCACCCGCTGCGGCTCACACCTCAACTCCGGTACCCACAGGCAGCGTTGTCCTCTCCCCCACTCCCTCCCTGGCTCCGCTGACCGACCTGTTCGCCGAGCGGCTGCTGGTGGCCGACAAGGTCGCCGCCGCCAAGTACGGCACCGACAGGCCGATCGACGATCCGGTGCGTGAACAGCAGATCCTGGACGACGTCTTGGCGCGGGCCGTCGGGCTCGGGCTCGATCCGGCGGCGGTGGCCGCCGTGTTCCGGGACCAGATCGAGGCGAACAAGGTGGTGCAGCGTGGGTTGTACGCGCGCTGGGACGCGCATCCCGGGCTGCGGCCGACCGAACGGCCTGATCTGGTCAAGGAGGTTCGGCCGATTCTGGATCGGATCACCACTGAGTTGCTGGACGCGCTGCAGGAGACGGAGGGGGTGCGGGCGGGGGAGGCGTGTGAGCCGCGGCTTGTGCTTGCCGCGGCACACTCCGCCTATGGGTACCGGTTGGACGGGTTGCATGTGGCGGGGCTTGGGCGGGCTGTTCCGTCGGTGTGCTGAAAGCTCCGCAGGATGGGCGGTTCGTTGCCTGCGGATCGGCGAGGACCGGTGAGGGCCGGTCGCGCGGTTTCCCGCTCCCCTGAGGGAGCGCTACTCGCACCCCTCGTTCGCCGGCACCGCTAGTCCTCGTAACGGTTCGCCTGCTCTATCGCCTCGGCCAGTTGGCGGACCGCCCTGTCCTCTGTCGTGTCCGCCAACTTGTCGGCCCTGTCTGCCAGTTCGTTGAGGGACGGGGCGGCGGGCAGGGTGGTCCAGGTGTCGTCGCCCCTGCGCAGGGCATCGGCGAAGTAGGCGGCCACCGCTGTGATCTGGAGGCGGGACGGAGCGTCCCAGAGCGCTTCGTCCATCGCTCTCGACTCCAACTGGCCCGATTCCTCGTGGGGTTCGCGGGTCCCGGGGTCGAGCCAGCGGACCGTTGCCGTGGCCAGGTGGCCCGAGGTGGACGGTTTGGTGCGGACGGCGTACAACGCGGTGACCGTGTGGCCGGGGCCAACTTCTCCCCCGTCCACACGGTCGTTGCGGAAGTCGTCGTCGGCGACCCGGCGGTTGTCGTAGCCGATCAGGCGGAACTCGGCGACCGTCTCCGGGTCGAAGGCGACCTGGGCCTTGGCGTCGCGGGCCGTGAGGTCGATGTTGCGCGGGAGCTGCTCGCAGAACACCTCGCGGGCGTCGGACTCGTTCGAGACGTAGGTGGTGTGGCCGTCGCCCTTGTCGGCGAGGCGTTCCATCAGGGCGTCGCCGTAGTCGCTGCCGACGCCGACGCCGAAGAGGGTGATGCCGTGTTCGCGGCGGGCGTCGGAGATGCGGTCGAGGATCGAGCCGGCGTCGGTGTCGCCGGTGTTGGCGAGCGCGTCCGAGACCAGCACGACCCGGTTGGTGGCGCCCTCGCGCAGGCCCTCCACGGCGGTGGCGTACCCGGTGCGGACGCCCGCGCCGAGGTTGGTCGACTCGGTCGGTTCCAGTTCGTCGATCGCGTTGTGGACGCGGTCGCGGTGGTCGTCGAGGCGGGTCATCGGCAAGACCGTCTCGGCCTCGTCGCTGAAGGTGACGATCGCGACCGAGTCGTCGTCCCGCAGCCGGTCCGTCATCACGCCGAGGGAGTCCTTGGCGAGGTCGAGACGGCCGGGCTCGGCCATGGAGCCGGAGATGTCGATGACGAACGTGAGTGCGACCGGTGGGCGCTCGCCCTCCTGCTCGGCGGTGCGGGTGGCGAGGCCCACGCGGACCAGTGACCAGTCCTCGCGCTCGGTGCGGGCGCCGTCGACGGTGACCGAGAAGCCGTTGCCGTCGGGGCGTTCGTAGTCCTGGCGGAAGCTGTTGACGAACTCCTCCGGCCGGACCGTCGACGGGTCGGGGCGGTTGCCGTCGGCGAGGGTGCGGCGCGCATAGCCGTACGAGGCGGTGTCGACGTCGAGGGCGAAGGTGGAGAGGTAGTCGGGGGACGGGGCGAAGTCGCCTTCCGTGTCCCCTTCCATGCTGCCTTCGCGTCCGCTCTGGTCGCCGTCCTGCTGCTCGCCGGAGCCATCGGGCAGGGCGGGCGCATAGCCCGAGCCGCCCCCGGAGTCCTGTTTGCCGCTCTGTCCGTAGTCCTGGCCGCTGTCGCTGCTGCTGCCGTCGCTCGCCCCGCCGCATCCGGTGAGCAGCAGCCCGCTCGCGGCCGTCAGTGCGATCAGCGCGCCTTGCAGGCGCCGTATTCGGCGTGTCCGGTTCTGCTCCATCTGCCGTGCCCCCTCCGTCTGTTGACGTCGGCCGACGTCAACTCCTGTGACTGTGACGGCGGAGGGGGCCGGAATGTGCGGTACGGGGTGTTGCGGATGGATCTCGAAGTGGCCACGGGAGGTGGCCGTCGAGACCGGTGGGTGATCCTCCGTTGACCTAGGAGACGATGTCCTTGCGGGCGAACCCCCGGAAGGCCAGGGCGAACAGGACCAGGGCGTACGTTACGGAAACCGCCGTCCCCTGGATCATGCCGCCCCACTCCGGGCGGGGCTGGATGGCGTCGGCCCAGGCGAACTGCCAGTGCGCCGGCAGGAAGTCGCGCCAGTCGCCGAGGGCCGTCACGGCGTCCAGGACGTTGCCGACGATGGTCAGGCCGACGGCGCCACCGACCGCTCCCAGGGGGGCGTCCGTCTTCGTCGACAGCCAGAACGCCAGTCCCGCGGTGACCAGTTGGGACACGAAGAGGTATCCCACGACCACCACCAGGCGCTGGGCGGCCGTGCCCGCGGCGAGCGAACCGCCGGTGGGGATCTCCAGTGGACCCCAGCCGTAGGCCGCTGTGCCGACCGCGATGGCCACGACCGGCAGCAGCACCATCGCGGCCAGGCTCATACCGAGGGCGACGGCGAGCTTGGACCAGAGGAGGCGGGCGCGCGGCACGGGGGCGGCGAGCAGATAGCGCAGGGAGGACCAGCCGGCCTCCGACGCGACCGTGTCCCCGCAGAACAGGGCGACGGGGATGACGAGCAGGAAGCCCGCGGAGACGAAGAGGTTGACGGCGACGAAGTTGGCGCCGGACGCGGTGGCCGTGTCCATCAGGGTGACCCGGCCGCCGGGGCGGCCGGGCTCGCCGCCGATCGCGAACGCGACGACGAGGATGAACGGCAGCGCGGCGAGGATGCCGCCCATGACGAGCGTACGGCGGCGCTTGAGCTGGCGGACCAGCTCGACGCGCAGGGGCAGTGTCCGCCGGGCGCGGTACCCGTCGGCGGTCTCGGCCCGCTCCACGAGCGTACTCATGCGGAACCTCCGATCAGGGTGAGGAAGGCGTCTTCAAGGCGGCGGTGGGGGCCCACCGACTCCACGGGCACTTCGAGGCGGACGAGTTCGACGACGAGGCGCTGGGCGCTGCCGTCCTCGGGGGCGAGACGGACCAGGAGGCCGTCGTCGGTGCGTACGGCGGAGACGATGCCCGGCAGGGCGGCCACCTTCTCGACGACCGGCTCCTCCACGGGGGTGGTGGTGCCGACGAGCAGGGTGTCGCCGGAGCCGATGATCTCGCTGACCGGGCCCGCCTGGACCAGCTTGCCGCGGTCCATGACGACGAGGTGCGTGCAGGTCTGCTCGACCTCCGCCAGCAGGTGGCTGGAGACGATCACCGTGCGGCCGGCCTCCGCGTACCGGATCATCACCTCGCGCATCTCGCGGATCTGGGGCGGGTCGAGACCGTTGGTCGGTTCGTCGAGGATGAGGAGGTCGGGCATGCCGAGCATGGCCTGGGCGATGGCGAGGCGCTGGCGCATGCCCTGGGAGTACGTGCGGACAGCGCGCGCGAGTGCGTCGCCGAGGCCCGCGATCTCCAGGGCCTCCGCCATGTGGGCGTCCGTGGCCGGGCGGCCCGTCGCCTGCCAGTACAGCTCCAGGTTCTCGCGGCCGGAGAGGTGCGGGAGGAAGCCGGCGCCCTCGACGAAGGCGCCGACGCGGGAGAGGACGGGGGCGCCGGGGCGGATGGCGTGCCCGAAGACGCGGATCTCGCCGCCGTCGGGCTTGATGAGGCCCATCAGCATGCGCAGGGTGGTGGTCTTGCCTGCGCCGTTGGGGCCGAGGAGTCCGAGGACCTGGCCCTTCTCGACGCGGAACGACAGGTCCCGTACGGCGTACTGGTCCGACGACTTCGCGTACCGCTTGCTCAGGTCTGTGATCTGGAGCGGGACTCCGGCCAGCTCGGGGTCCGGGGCGGACGGTGCCGCCGTACGCCGGCGTCCGGACAGGAGCAGGGCCAGGGCGATCGCGGCGCCCGCGAGGGGCAGCCACCACACCCAGGCGGGCAGCGCGGCCGAGGCCGCGGTGACGCCGGAGGCGGTGGGGATCTTCAGGTCGCTCTTGACGGAGACGGTGTAGGTGGCCGGGGCGGCCGGGGACGCGTAGCCGAGGTCCGTGGAGGCGAGGACCAGGCGGAGGCGGTGGCCCTGTTCGACCTCGTGGTCGATGGCCGGGAGGGTGATCGTGACGTCCTTGCCCTCCTTGGCGCCCTCGGCCCTGAGGGGGGTGACGAGCTGGGCGGGCAGGACCTGCTGCGTGCCGTTCGCCGAGACGTCGTACACCTTGGCGAAGAGGACGGCGTCCTCGCTGGTCGACTTGATGTGGACGGTGACCGTGGGGGAACCGGTGATCCGTACGTCGTCGGCGACCGGCGCCGATTCGAAGCGCGCGTTCTGCCCCGGGAAGTCGAGTGAGACGCCGACTCCGAGAGAGGAGAGCTGGGACAGGCCGCCCGCCGCGCCGAGGCCGGGCAGGGAGGAGACGGCGGGCGGGCTGGCGCCGGCCGGGTTGTCGAACGTCTGCTCGCGTCCGGTGAGGGCGAGGGCGCGCTGCCCGTTCTCCAGCCCCGGGTAGGTGTCCGAGGTGGCGCCGCGCAGGGTCGCCGCCCCGTCGGTGGAGTCGACACCGCCGGTGCGGGTGACGCGGAAGGCGGGGCCGGTGTCGGTGCCCTTGTCGTCCTTCAGATACCGGTCGAACCAGGAGGTGACCCGGGACTGGACGCGGTCGGCCTCCATGTCGCCGCCGTCGTGGCCGCCCGCGATCCAGTCGACGCCCACGGGGGCGCCGTTGGCACGGATCGCCTTCGCGGCGGCGTCGGCCTGACCGAGCGGGAAGAGGGAGTCGGTCTGGCCCTGGATCAGCAGGGTGGGCACCTTGATGCGGTCGCCGACGGCGGAGGGCGACCGGTCGGTGAGGAGGGTGGCGGCCTCGGCGTCCGGCTTGCCGGCCTCGGCGACCCTGTCGTACATCTCACACAGCGCGGCCTCGAACTGCTCGCAGCCGCCGCCGGTGTTGATGAAGATGCCGGCCCACTGCTTCTTGAAGACGCCGCCCGGGAACAGGGCGTCCGCGAGGTTCCAGTAGGTGATCGCGGGTGCGATGGCGTCGACCCGCTGGTCGTACCCGGCGGCGAGGAGGGAGATCGCGCCGCCGTAGGAACCGCCGGCCATGCCGACACGCGGGTCGCCGCTCTTGTCGAGCTGGACCTCGGGGCGCTTCGCCAGCCAGTCGATCAGCCGGGAGACGTCGGCGACCTCGGCCTTGGGGTCGTTCAGCCCGATCTTGCCGGTGCTTCTGCCGAAGCCCCGTGCGGACCAGGTCAGCACCGCGTATCCGTCGCGGGCGAGGTCCTGTGCCTGGGACCGTACGTCGTCCTTGCTGCCGCCGAAGCCGTGTCCGAGGAGAACTGCGGGGCGGCGGTCGGAGTCCGGGCCCGCGGTGAAGTACGAGGTGTCGATGCGCACCCCGCCGCCCATGTCGATGACCCGGTCGGCGCGCTGCACCGCGGGCGCGTCGTCCGAGGCGACGGCCGTCCACGTACCGGCACCGGCGAGCAGGACGACGGCGGCCACGACGGCGATCAGCCGTCGTGGCCGCCGGGGCCGCGCTCCTCGCAGTCCGGGCATTCGAAGATCCATGCGTCAACGGTACGGGCCTCCACTGACATCCGGGGCAGCCACCGGTCGGAACCTCCGCCATCCTGCAGGCGTACGGCACGGGTCCGGCGTACACCAGCCGTGGTACGAACGGGCCCGTGGGGATTCGGTCTGTGGAGGTTCGGCCCGTGAAGATTCGGTCTGTGGAGGTTCGGTCTGTGGAGATTCGCCGCGCCATGACGGTCGCCGAGGTGGCTGCCGCCGAGCACCTCTTCGACCACCCGGTCCGTACGGAGTGGACGGAACGCTTCCTGACGTCCGCCGGCCATCACCTGTACCTGGCCCACGAGCCCGGCGAGGACTCCCCCGTCGGCTTTGTGAGCGGCGTCGAGACCGTCCACCCCGACAAGGGCGCAGAGATGCTGCTGTACGAGCTGGGGGTGGCCGAGGCGTACCGGCGCAGGGGGATCGGGCGAGCGCTGGTCCGGCGGCTGGCCGACCTCGGCCGCGAACGCGGCTGCTACGGCATGTGGGTGCTGGTCGACACCGACAACGACGTCGCCCTTGCCACGTATCGGAGCGCCGGCGGGAAGGACGACGGGGCTTGTGCGGTGGTGAGCTGGGAGTTCGGGTAGGGCCTGTCCGGCGGACAAGGCCGGAGGAAAGCAGCGGTGCCTCATCGGCCCCGTGTCTCCGGCATGATCCGCCGGACGGCCCTCCGGGCGCGGAAATCCGTCGTGGTCATGTCAGTGAGGCGACCGGGCCCGCAGTGACCAGCAGCGCCACCCTCAGGCCCGGGCCCCCGTCTCCCTAGGAAAGGACCCCGGCCCCCGTGGTCCTCGCCAGTTCCGTCGCCAGGTTCTTCGCCGTCGTCTGGAGGCCCGTCGTCAGGACCGGCTTCCAGTTGACCGTCGTCTTCAGCTTCTTGGAGTTCGCGGCGTTGTACGCGCCCACGAGATCCGTCGCCGTGCCGTTGACGAGGTTGCCGGTACCCGCGACCGAGCCGGTGCCGTCGCCGCTCAGCAGCTTCGCGGTCCTGCCGCCGGAGGGGAGCTTCCAGGCGTTGTGCTCGGCGACGACCTGCGCCTTGGCCCGGGAGTTGATCGTGTAGAGGGGTGCGTAGCCGTTGAGGGTCGTCGTGTCGAAGTAGTTGTTGTAGATGTGGATCTGGCCGATCCGGGCCAGCGGGGCGCGCTGGACGATGCCCTTCCACACGTTGTGGTGGATGGACACCCGCAGTTTGCCGACGCTGTCGGTGTCGCTGCCGCCGATCAGCATGGTCTTGTCGTGGTTGGTGAACTGGTTGCGTTCGACTGTCACCAGGTCGGAGCCGTTGGTGATGTCGAGGGCGCCGTCGTGGATCTGGTACTCGCGGCCGTAGTACTTCGGGTTGGCGCTGTCGAGGTGCGGCGCGTCGGTGAACGTGTTGTGGTCGGCCCATACGTGGGTCGCCCCGCGCAGGGTGACGGAGTCGTACGCGGAGTTCCAGTTGCCGGTGGAGCCGTCCGTCGGGTCCCACTGCGGGAAGCAGTCCTCGGTGGCGCTGAAGGTCAGGTTCCGGATGATGACGTTGTCGACGTTCTTCACCTGGAGACTGCCGCCGGTGATCCCGGCGTTGGTGCCCGGCACTCCCACCAGGGTGGTGTTGGCCGGCACCTTGAGGACGATGTTCTTCGCCTGCGCGGCCTGGGCGGCGGCCCGCGCCTTCTCCTGCGTACCCGAGGGCACCTTCGAACGGCCGTACGTGGCCGGGTCGTACGCCTTCAGATAGGCGGCGAGCGAGTATCCCGTACCGGCCGCGTAGTCCGCGCAGGTCAGCTTCTTGCCCGCGCCGTTCGTGTTGGCGTCGATGGTGCCCTTGATCTGGATGATCTTCGCCGCCGAGTTGGTCGCGCTGCCCAGCGCCTTCACCAGCTGCGCGCGGGTGCTGACGGTGAAGACGTGCGCGGAGTCGGCCTGCGCGCCACCGGTCGTGCCGGTGCCGGAGGCCGCCCAGCCGTCCTTCGCGGGCAGCACCTGGTGAGCCAGGTCGACGGGACCCGCGTTCGCCGTCATGGCGAACACGGCGGCGCCGAGACCCGCGGCGGCCACGGCCGCGGTGGAGACCAGAACGGCGCGGCGTGTGCGGAGGGAGCGGCGATGGGAAGGGGAAGCCACGGATGAGTCCTTACGTGGTGGTGGAACACGTGCGGTGTGTGAAGCTCCCGTGTGCGGGGCTTTCGACTCATCAGTGGTCGCGGTACACCGGAAAGGTTGCCCCCGAACGCCAGTGATTTTCGAGGCCGGTTGACGAGGGGCAAACCTCACGCCCGCACCCGCACCAGCCCTCTGACAGCACTTCGCCCCGCGGCCATGGCGACGGGGCGACGCGACCGGCGCCGCACTCCGTACACCGGGACCCGCCGGCCCCTCGGAGATGACTTGCCGGCTGCGAGCACCTCGGCACCTGACCTCGCCCGTTCTCCCCCGCAGGGTCATACGAGAGCCATGTCGGCACAAACCCGCAGCTCAGGCCGGCGAAGGCCGCCTCACGCCCGCGAAGCCACCCCTGAGACCACTGGGGTCAGCCGCCTGCCGCCAACCCCGAACCACCGTCGTCGGCTGTGCGGTTGATGCCGCGAACCCGACTTGTCGCCTACTCCCGCATGGTGACGGCAGAACCTCACCAGCGATCAGATCGGAGCGTCGCCGGTCAGCGAGGGTACGGCGCACGGGCGCAGGACCATGAGTGAGCCTTCCGGGCTCGCCGTCATGGCAAAGGGGAACCGGTCGAGCTCAAGGCAGAGTGCGACGTCATCGGGATGGACTCCTTGACGCACTCCCTCCGCCAGCTCGGTGGCGGCGCGCGACTCGGCAGCCCGGCGGAGGAACCCGGCAGGATCCGTCTCAGCGCCGGTGGCTCTTCGGGCGATGTACTGAGCGCACGCCAGATCTTCTTCGGCCCGTCCGTCTTCGCCGGTGACCACGAACGTGACACTGCCACTCTCGCGTGTCCGCAGGAGCCGAGCCGTTGCCTCCGCCACCACGAAGCCGGCGCACAGCACCAGCGACGCCTCCCTGACCGCGAGGGCGCCGACCGTCCCTGCCGTGGTCTTCTGCACAACGGTCCGTCCGCCGAGGTCGACAGACCGCAGCATGCCGGGCGAGTTGACCATGTCGAACCCGGGTGCGGGCGGACCGTCCTTGAGTGCCAGCCAGTCCGGGTGGCCGGCCTTCAGCGCCAGAGCGTCGGCCGGCGACTCGGCGAGGACGATCTTTTCCGCCCCTTGGGCGAAGGCCCAGGCGGCCACGGTGAAAGCACGCATGACGTCGACCACGACCGCCACGGGCGGGGCTTCGGCCAGCTCGCCGATGCCAAGGAAATGAGCGTCCATTCCGATCATGATCGCGCACGCCCGACCCGGGACATCCCGAGCATGACGCACATCACAGAGGCGGCGGGCTCGCGACCCGGTTCGGGATCATGCGGAACTGCGCGGACCGAACAATGCCCGCTGACCAGGGAAGTCCAGGTCAGCGGGCATGTACAGGGGGTACTCAGTGGTTGCGCGGGAAGCCCAGGTCCACGCCCGTGGGGGCGTCCGCCGGGTCGGGCCAGCGGGTCGTGACGACCTTGCCGCGGGTGTAGAAGTGGGTGCCGTCGTTGCCGTAGATGTGGTGGTCCCCGAAGAGGGAGTCCTTCCAGCCGCCGAACGAGTGGTAACCCACCGGGACGGGGATCGGGACGTTGACGCCGACCATGCCGGCCTCGATCTCCAGCTGGAAGCGGCGGGCGGCGCCGCCGTCCCGGGTGAAGATCGCCGTGCCGTTGCCGAAGGGGGAGCTGTTGATCAGCGCCACGCCCTCGTCGTACGTGTCCACGCGGAGCACGCACAGCACCGGGCCGAAGATCTCGTCCTGGTAGGCCTTCGCGGAGGTGGGCACCTTGTCGAGGAGTGAGATGCCGATCCAGTGGCCGTCCTCGAAGCCGTCGACCGTGTAGCCGCTGCCGTCGAGGACGACCTCCGAGCCCTCGGCCGCCGCGCCCGTGACGTACGAGGCCACCTTGTCGCGGTGGACCTTGGTGATGAGGGGGCCCATCTCGGAGGTGGGGTCGTTGCCGGGGCCGATCTTGATCTTCTCTGCCCGCTCGCGGATCTTCTCGACCAGCTCGTCGCCGATCGCGCCGACCGCGACCACGGCCGAGATCGCCATGCAGCGCTCGCCCGCCGAGCCGTAGGCCGCCGACACCGCGGCATCCGCCGCCGCGTCCAGGTCCGCGTCCGGCAGGACCAGCATGTGGTTCTTGGCGCCGCCCAGGGCCTGGACGCGCTTGCCGTTCGCCGAGGCCGTGGTGTGGATGTAGCGGGCGATCGGGGTCGAGCCCACGAACGAGACCGCCTTGACGTCCGGGTGGTCGAGGAGACGGTCGACCGCCACCTTGTCGCCGTGGACGACGTTGAAGACGCCGTCGGGCAGGCCGGCCTCGGACAGCAGTTCGGCGAGCTTCATGGCCGCCGACGGGTCCTTCTCGGACGGCTTCAGCACGAAGGTGTTGCCGCACGCGATGGCCATCGGGAACATCCACATCGGCACCATGGCCGGGAAGTTGAACGGCGTGATGCCGGCGACGACACCCAGCGGCTGACGGATCGACGAGACGTCGACACGGCTCGCCACCTCCGTCGACAGCTCACCCTTCAGCTGCACGGTGATACCGCACGCGAGTTCGACGATCTCCAGGCCGCGCGCGACCTCGCCGAGCGCGTCGCTGTGCACCTTGCCGTGCTCGGCGGTGATCAGCTCGGCGATCGCGTCGCGGTTGGCGTCCAGCAGCGCGCGGAACTTGAAGAGAATGGTGCTCCTCTTCGCGAGCGAGGACTTGCCCCAGGTCGCGTACGCGTCCTTGGCCGCCGCTACCGCCGCGTCGACCTCGTCGACGGTCGCGAAGGCGACGTTCGTGGTGACCGCGCCGGTCGCGGGGTCGGTGACCGGCCCGTACGTGCCCGACGCGCCCTCGACGGTCTTGCCGCCGATCCAGTGGTTGACGATCTTCGTCATGCCCAGGTTCTCCTTCACAGATGGCGGCGTCGGGTAGAGACGTGCCGTTCGTACAGCTCACGTGCCTTGACCGCCGACGGGCGGGTCGCGGTCTCGGCCACAGGAACATCCCACCAGGCCTGCGCCGGAGGCGCGCCCGACACTGTGTCTGCCGTTTGGGTCTCGACGTAGACACAAGTGGGAGTGTCGGCGGCACGGGCCTCGGCGAGCGCCGCCCGCAGCTCCCGTACCGTCTTCGCGCGCAGGACGCGCATGCCCAGGCTCGCCACGTTGGCGGCCAGGTCCACGGGCAGCGGAGCGCCCGTGTAGGTACCGTCGTCCGCCTGGTAGCGGTAGGCGGTGCCGAAGCGCTCGCCGCCCACCGACTCCGACAGACCGCCGATGGACGCGTAGCCGTGGTTCTGGATCAGGAGGATCTTGATCGCGATCCCCTCCTGTACGGCCGTCACGATCTCCGTCGGCATCATCAGGTACGTGCCGTCGCCCACCAGCGCCCATACGGGACGCTCGGGCGCCGCCAGCTTCACACCGATCGCGGCCGGGATCTCGTACCCCATGCAGGAGTAGCCGTATTCGAGGTGGTACTGGTCCCGCGACCGCGCGCGCCAGAGTTTGTGCAGGTCGCCGGGGAGCGAGCCGGCCGCGTTGATGATGACGTCCGACTCGTCGGCGATCTCGTCCAGCGCGCCCAGTACCTGCGGTTGCGTCGGGCGGACATCCGGCTCGTCGGCCTCGTAGGCGGCGTCGACGCGCATTTCCCAGCGCTGCTTGTCCTCGGTGTACTCGGCGGCGTACGCCTCCGCGACCCGGTGCTCGTACGGCGCGAGCGCCTCCGTCAGCTGCCGCAGGCCGCTGCGGGCGTCCGCGATCAGCGGGGCGGCCGAGAGCTTGTGGCCGTCGTACGGGGCGATGTTGAGGTTCAGGAAGCGGACGTCCGGCGCTGCGAACAGGGTGCCCGAGGCCGTGGTGAAGTCCGTGTAGCGGGTGCCGACGCCTATCACCAGGTCGGCTGTGCGGGCGAGTTCGTCCGCCGTCGCCGTGCCGGTGTGTCCGATGCCGCCGACGTCCTGGGGGTGGTCGTGGTGGAGCGAGCCCTTGCCGGCCTGGGTGGACGCGACGGGGATGCGGGTCGCCGCGGCGAACTCCGCCAGCACGTCCTCCGCGCGGCTGTGGTGGACTCCGCCGCCCGCGACGATCAGGGGGCGGCGGGCGGCGCGGATCGCCCGTACCGCTGCCGTCAGTTCGTCGGGGTCGGCGGCCGGGCGGCGTACGTGCCACACGCGGTCGGCGAAGAACTCGTCCGGCCAGTCGTACGCCTCGGCCTGAACGTCCTGCGGGAGCGCGAGAGTTACGGCGCCCGTCTCGACGGGGTCCGTCAGCACCCGCATCGCCTGCAGCGCGGCCGGGATCAGCGCCTCGGGGCGCGTGACACGGTCGAAGTACCTGGACACCGGGCGCAGGCAGTCGTTGACCGACACATCGCCCGCGTACGGGACTTCGAGCTGCTGGAGGACCGGGTCCGCCGGGCGGGTCGCGAAGGTGTCGCCGGGGAGGAGCAGGACCGGGAGGTGGTTGATCGTGGCGAGCGCGGCGCCGGTGACCAGGTTGGTCGCGCCCGGGCCGATCGACGTCGTCACGGCGTGCGTGGAGAGGCGGTTGGACTGACGGGCGAAGCCTACTGCCGCGTGCACCATGGACTGTTCGTTGCGGCCCTGGTGGAACGGCATGTCGCCCGCGCACTCGACGAGCGCCTGGCCGAGGCCGGCGACGTTCCCGTGGCCGAAGATGCCCCAGGTGGCCTCGATGAGGCGGTGGCGGACGCCGTCGCGCTCGGTGTACTGGGCGGCCAGGAAGCGTACGAGCGCCTGCGCGACCGTGAGCCTCGTCGTTGAGGTCTGCACCGTCATCGGTATCCCTCCGTATGGTCCGGGTGGAAGCAGATCCGCCACTCCCGCGTCTCGCCCGGGCCCGCCATGACGTTGAGGTAGTACATGTCGTGGCCGGGCTGGGCGATGGACGGGCCGTGCCATCCGTCGGGTACGAGGACGGCGTCGCCGGAGCGGACCTCCGCGAGGACGTCGGATCCGCCCTCACGGGAAGGGGATACGCGCTGATAGCCGAAACCGTTCGGGCCGTCGATCTCGAAGTAGTAGATCTCCTCCAACTCCGCTTCCACGCCCGGCCGTTGCTCGTCGTGCTTGTGCGGCGGGTACGAGGACCAGTTGCCGCCGGGGGTGATGACCTCGACGGCGATCAGCTTGTCGCAGTCGAAGGCGTCGGCGGAGGCGAAGTTGCGGACGTGCCGCGTGCGGTTGCCGGTGCCGCGTTCTTCGAGGGGAACCTCCGGCGCGGGGCCGTAGCGAGCGGGGAGTCGTCGCCCGCACTTCGCTCCTGCCAGGGCGAAGCGGCCTCCCGCGCCGGAGGCGATCATTGCCCGGGCGTCCCGGGGTACGTACGCGAAGTCGGTGACCGACGCGAACACGCTTTCCCTGCCCAGGAGTTGGAACTCGTCGTGCGTCGTGTCGTCCTCTACTCGCACCGTACAACCGCCACTCAGCGGGAGCACGATCCACTCGCTGTCGCCGCTGGTGAAGGTGTGCGTGCCACCGGGGGCCAACTCCACGATGCGCAGGCTGCTGTGGGTCCAGCCGGCCCTCTTGGGGTCGATGTCGACGACGTACCGCTCGTTCGCGGACGTACCGCGTTCGACGTACAGGTCGTTGCCGATGTCGCTGTCGCTGGTCATCGCGCGCCTCACAGCAGTCCGACGGCGGTGTCCACGGCGGCGGCCACCTCGCCGTCCGCCGGGTACATCAGCGAGCGGCCGACCACCAGGCCCTGGACGGTGGGGAGCTGGAGCGCACCGCGCCACTTCTCGTACGCACCCTCCTGGTCGTCCCCGACCTCGCCGCCGAGCAGCACGGCGGGCAGGGTGGAGGTCTGCATGACCTCGGCCATGTCGTCCGGGTTCTCGGTGACGGGAATTTTCAGCCAGGTGTACGCCGAACTGCCGCCCAGGCCCGACGCGATGGCGATGGACTTGGTGACGGCCTCGGCGGAGAGGTCGTTGCGGAGCTTGCCGTCGGGCCCGCGCCTGCTGATGAACGGCTCGACGAAGAGCGGGAGTCGGCGCTCCGCCATCGCGTCTATCGCGTGGGCCGTGGACTCCAGGGTGGTGAGGGAGCCCGGGTCGTCGTAGTCGATGCGCACGAGCAGCTTGCCGGCGTCGAAACCGAGGCGTGCCATGTCCTCGGGGCGGTGGCCGGTGAAGCGGTCGTCGAGTTCGAAGCTGGCGCCGGAGAGGCCGCCGCGGTTCATCGACCCCATGACGACCTTGCCGTCGAGGGCGCCGAGGAGGAGCAGGTCGTCCAGGATGTCGGCGGTCGCGAGGACACCGTCGACACCGGGACGGGACAGGGCAAGGCACAGACGTTCGAGCAGGTCGGCGCGGTTGGCCATGGCCAGCTTGCGGTTGCCGACCCCGAGGGCGCCGCGGGCCGGATGGTCGGCGGCGACGATCATCAGCCGCCCGGAGTCCCCGAGGAGGGGCCGCCGGGTCCGCCGGGCGGCGGCCTCCGCGATGGCCTCGGGGTGGCGGGCGCGGGTGGCGGCAAGGGCGGAGATGTCGACGGGGCTCAACGGATCACTGGCCGGGCGGCTCCCTGGCTCAGCCGCTCGACCGGCCGACGGCCCAGCCACCGAACCACTCACCGGCTCACCCATCCCGCCGGCCGACGGCCCGGCCACCGAACCACCCGCCCGGTCAGCCACCCCACCAGTCGACGGCCCAGCCACGGAACCACTCACCGGCTCACCCATTCCGCCGGCCGACGGCCCAGCCACCAGACCACTTGTCGGCTCAGTCACCGAACCCCTCCCACCCTGGGCGTCGGCGCTCACAGAACCGCTCCCGCCGCGAGTGCCGCCTCGACCTCGGTCGGGGTGGGCATCGCCGACGAGCACTCCAGGCGGGAGGCGACGATCGCGCCGGCCGCGTTGGCGTGGCGCATGATGCGCTCCAGGTCCCAGCCTTCGAGGAGGCCGTGACAGAGGGAGCCGCCGAAGGCGTCGCCGGCACCGAGGCCGTTGAGGACGTTCACCGGGAGCGGGGGCACCTCGGCCGTCTCGCCCTTGCTGTTGACGGCGAGAACACCCTTCGGGCCCTGCTTGACGACCGCCAGTTCGACTCCGGCGTCGAGGAGGGCGCGGGCTGCGGCGTGCGGCTCCCGTACGCCGGTCGCCACCTCCACCTCGTCCAGGTTGCCTACGGCGACCGTGCTGTGGCGCAGCGCCTCGGTGTAGAAGGGGCGCGCCGACTCCGGGTCCGTCCAGAACATGGGGCGCCAGTCGAGGTCGAAGACCGTCGTACCGGACTTCGCGCGGTGGGCGAGGGCGGACAGGGTCGCCGTGCGGCTGGGCTCCTCGCTCAGGCCGGTGCCTGTCACCCAGAAGATCTTCGTTTCGCGGACCGCGTCCAGGTCCACCTCATGGGCGTCGATCTCGAGGTCCGGCGCCTTGGGCTGCCGGTAGAAGTACAGCGGGAAGTCGTCCGGCGGGAAGACCTCGCAGAACGTGACCGGGGTGTTGAGGCCGGGGACCGACGTGACCCAGCGGTCGTCGACGCCGAAGTCGCGCAGGGCCTCGTGCAGGTAGAGCCCGAAGGCGTCGTCACCGGTCCGGGTGATCACCGCGGTGCTCCGCCCGAGGCGGGACGCGGCGACCGCGACGTTCGTCGCCGACCCCCCGAGGAACTTTCCGAAGGACGTCACCTGGGCGAGCGGCACACCGGTCTGCAGTGGATACAGGTCCACTCCGATCCGCCCCATGGTGATCAGGTCGTACGCCATCGAGTTCCCTTCGCTCTTCTTCGGCTCACGCGGCTCGCCCGGCGACTCGCACAGCGGCTCGCCCTCAGGTCTAGCCCGCCGCCCGGAGCCCTGTCAATAGTTTGTCCGGACATTCGGACCAGACCTTGACACGTGTCCCGGCGTCAGCTGAAGCTGACGCCCATGACTACGGTGTCCCCTTCCTCCTCTTCCTCCCGGCCAGGTCCCCCGCTGTCACGCATCCGGATCGGCTCGGCGCCCGACTCCTGGGGCGTGTGGTTCCCGGACGACCCGCAGCAGGTTCCCTGGCAGCGCTTCCTCGACGAGGTCTCACAGTCCGGCTACGAGTGGATCGAGCTGGGCCCGTACGGGTACCTGCCGACCGACCCCGCCGTCCTCACCGAGGAGACGGCCAGGCGCGGCCTGAAGGTGTCCGCCGGCACGGTCTTCACCGGGCTGCACCACGGCGAGTCCGTCTGGGAGAAGACCTGGGCGCACGTCGCGGACAACGCGGTGCTCGCCCAGGCCATGGGCGCGTCCCACCTGGTGGTCATCCCGTCCTTCTGGCGGGACGACAAGACCGGTGAGGTGCTGGAGCCGGACACGCTGACGCCCGAGCAGTGGCGCAACCTGACCACGCTGACCGAGCGTCTCGGCCACGAGGTGCGGGAGCGGTACGGCCTGCAGATCGTCGTCCACCCGCACGCCGACACGCACATCGACAGCGAGGCGAACGTCACACGCTTCCTCGACGGCACGGACTCGTCGCTCGTCTCGCTGTGCCTGGACACCGGCCACTACGCCTACTGCGGCGGCGACAGCGTCAAGCTGATCGAGACCTACGGCGAGCGGATCGGCTACCTGCACCTCAAGCAGGTCGACCCGGAGATCCTCGCGGACGTACGGGCGAACGAGGTCCCGTTCGGCCCGGCGGTCGCCCGCGGCGTCATGTGCGAACCCCCGGCCGGCGTACCGGAGCTGGGGCCGGTCCTGGCCGCCGCCCAGAAGCTGGACGTGGACCTGTTCGCGATCGTCGAGCAGGACATGTACCCGTGCGAGCCGGACAAGCCGCTGCCGATCGCGCAGCGGACGCGGGCGTTCCTCCGGTCCTGCGGAGCGTGACGCTCCGCAGGACCGGCGTTCATCGGTCTGCGGGTCAGCGGGGGCTTCGCGCAGTTCCCCGCGCCCCTTCGGGGGCGCCGCCTAGCGGCGTGCGCCCTCGCAGGTCAACTTGACACTCCGGTCCGCGGGCGGACGCCTTTGCTTCACTTGTGTCACAAGTACTCCTCTCCTGTCACACATGTCGCGTGTACGCGGATTATGTGTCACGCCACGTCAACGGGCATCGACCCAGGGTCACCAGAAGTCGTTCAACGGGCAAAGGCTTTGTGATCGCCAGCGCAGCGTCCGGCTCCCCCGACGGCCGACCCTGGCCGACCCCGTGACGCGCGCGCAGGGAGGTGCACCGATGACCGACCGACGGCTCTGGTCGTACAAAGAGATCGCCGCACACATCCGCGTCCAGCCGGACACCGTGCGCTCGTACCGCAAACACGGTCTGCTGCCCACGCCCGACCACGTGGAGAGCGGAAAACCCTACTGGTACGCGGACACGGTACGGGCGTGGGTCGCGTCCCGGCCGGGCAACCGCGGCCGAAGAGACGACTGAGGGGATATCCACCTGTGCCCCACCCACGAGTGGGGCACAGTTCGTCGTACGAGTCGTTCGAACGCCGTGGATTTCTCCGTCAAACCCGTCCTCACCGGCGGCAGGACCGTACTGCGGCCGTTCACCGAGGCCGACGCCGAGGTGATCGCCGGGATCGTCGAGGACCCCGAGGTCATCCGCTTCACCTTCGAGCCGGACACCGTGATCACCCCGGAGAGCCTGCGTTCCTGGTACGGCTCCCGGTCCGCCCGGACCGACCGCCTCGACCTCGCCGTCACCGACCGCGCCTCCGGCGAAGTCGTGGGCGAGGTCGTGCTGTACGAGTGGAATCCGGCCGCCCGCAGCTGCACCTTCCGCACACCGCCGGGGCCGAGGGGCCGTGGACGCGGCCTCGGCACCGAGGCGACGCGGCTCATCGTGGCGTACGGCTTCGAGCAACTCGGTCTG
Organism: Streptomyces sp. ADMS; assembly: GCF_033441795.1. Classification (NCBI taxonomy): domain Bacteria; kingdom Bacillati; phylum Actinomycetota; class Actinomycetes; order Kitasatosporales; family Streptomycetaceae; genus Streptomyces; species Streptomyces sp. ADMS. The sequence continues at coordinate 21,548 of NZ_JAVFVX010000105.1, forward strand.
CACCGCATCGAGTCGCAGGCCTACGCCCACAACCACCGGGCCCTGCGCGTGTACGAGAAGGTCGGCTTCGTGGTGGAGGGGGTGCGCCGGGAGGTCCAGTTGCGGCACGGCGAGTGGGCCGACGAGGTACTGATGGCGGTCCTCGACCACGAGTGGGCGGGCCTCGTCAGCGCCACGGCTCGATGACGGTCACCCCCGCACCCGGCGCCGTGTCCATCGCGGCGAGTGCGGCGGGCGTCTCGTCCAGCGTGATGGTGGACGTGACCAGCAGGTCCGGCCGCAGCACACCGGCCCGTACCAGCTCCAGCATCGGCGGGTAGGTGTGGGCGGCCATGCCGTGGCTGCCGAGGAGTTCGAGTTCCAGGGCGACCGCGCGGGCCATCGGTACGGGTGTCGAGCCGGTGGACGACGGCAGCAGGCCGACCTGGACATGGCGGCCACGGCGCCGCAGGCCGTTCACCGAGGCCGCGCAGGTGACCGGCGAGCCGAGCGCGTCCAGCGACAACCGGGCACCGCCGCCGGTCAGTTCACGTACGGCCGCTGCCGTGTCGTCGGTCGTCGCCGCGTTCACGCACTCCGCCGCGCCGAACCTCCGCGCCAGTTCCAGTGCTCCGGGGGACACGTCGACCGCGACGACCCGGGCACCGGCGGCGGCGGCGATCATCACGGCGGACAGTCCGACACCGCCGCACCCGTGCACGGCGACCCACTCCCCCGCCGCCACCCGCCCCTGCTGGACCACCGCCCGGTACGCCGTCGCGAACCGGCAGCCCAGCGAGGCCGCCGTGTCGAAGGACATCCCGTCCGGCACGGCGACGAGGTTCACCTCGGCGTGGTCCAGCGCCACGAACTCCGCGAACGAACCCCAGTGCGTGAACCCCGGCTGGGTCTGCCGCTCGCACACCTGCTGGTCACCGGCCGCGCAGGAGGGGCAGCTCCCGCAGGCGCAGACGAAGGGCACCGTGACCCGGTCCCCGGCCCGCCAGCCGCTCACCCCGGCGCCGACCGCCGCGACGACACCGGCGAGCTCGTGGCCGGGCACGTGCGGCAGCGCGATGTCGGGGTCGTGGCCCGACCAGCCGTGCCAGTCGCTCCGGCACAGCCCGGTGGCCTCGACCCGCACCACGACCCCGTGCGGCGCGGGCACCGAGTCCGGCACCTCACGCACCTCGGCCGGCTCCCCGTACCGCTCGAACACCACCGCACGCATGGGCCCCTCGCCTTCACAGTCGCCGTCCACTACACCGGAGATCTTGCCACTGTCATGAATCAAGTACCCCCCAGGGGTATAGTAGAGTGAGACTCACAGGGCACGTACGCCACGATGACGCCCTCCACGACGCCTCGAAGAGGAGCAACGACATGACCGCCCAGACCGATACCCAGGGTTCCGTCACCACCGTCTACCAGGTGACCGGCATGAGCTGCGGGCACTGCGAGGGCTCGGTCTCGGCCGAGATCTCCGAGCTCGCCGGTGTCACCTCCGTGAAGGCCGTCGCCGCCACCGGCGAGGTCACCGTGGTGTCCGAGGCCCCGCTCGACGAGGCCGCCGTCCGCGCCGCGGTCGACGAAGCGGGCTTCGAGCTCGCCGGCCGGGTCTGACCGGACGGACGCGGCGACCATGACCAGTACCAGCACCGAGACGCCGACAGCCACGCCCCACGAGGTCGAGCTGGCCATCGGCGGGATGACGTGTGCCAGCTGCGCGGCCCGCGTCGAGAAGAAGCTCAACCGCATGGACGGCGTTTTCGCCACGGTCAACTACGCGACGGAGAAGGCGAGGATCGCGTACGCGGACGGAGTGGGCGTCGACGACCTGATCGCCACCGTCGTGAAGACGGGGTACGCGGCCGAGGAGCCGCCCCCGCCGGTCGTCGTCGACGAGACGGGCGCGGCAGAGCGGGACGGGGACCCCGAACTGACCGGTCTGCGGCAGCGGCTCGTCGTCTCCGTGCTGCTCGCCGCGCCCGTCGTCCTGATGTCCATGATTCCGGCGCTTCAGTTCGACAACTGGCGGTGGCTCGCGCTGACGCTCGCCTCGCCGGTCGTCGTCTGGGGCGGACTGCCGTTCCACCGGGCCGCGTTCACCAACGCGCGGCACGGCGCGGCCACCATGGACACCCTGGTGTCGGTCGGCACGCTCGCCGCGTACGGCTGGTCCCTGTGGGCGCTGTTCTGGGGCGACGCGGGCAGGCCCGTGATGCCGGGGATGGACGGGATGGGGATACGGGAGAGCTTCTCGTTCACCGCCTCGCGCACCGGCGGCACCTCGGAGATCTACCTCGAAGTCGGCGCCGGAGTCATCGCGTTCATCCTGCTCGGCCGCTATCTGGAGGCCCGCGCCAAGCGCCGCTCCGGCGCGGCCCTGCGGGCGCTCATGGAACTGGGCGCGAAGGACGTCTCGGTGCTGCGCGACGGGCGTGAAGTGCGGATTCCCGTGGGCGAGCTGGCGATCGGTGACCGGTTCGTGGTGCGGCCCGGGGAGAAGATCGCCACCGACGGTACGGTCGTCGAGGGTGTCTCGGCGGTCGACGCGTCGATGCTGACCGGCGAGTCCGTGCCCGTCGACGTGGGTGCCGGGGACGCCGTGACGGGCGCGACCGTGAACGCCGGGGGCCGGCTGGTCGTCGAGGCCACCCGGGTCGGCGCGGACACCCAGCTCGCGCGGATGGCCCGGCTGGTGGAGGACGCGCAGAACGGCAAGGCCGAGGTGCAGCGGCTCGCCGACCGGATCTCCGGGATCTTCGTCCCGGTGGTGCTGGTGATCGCACTCGGTACGTTCGGTGTCTGGCTCGGTGTCACGGGTGACACCGTGGCCGCCTTCAGCGCCGCCGTCGCCGTCCTGATCATCGCCTGCCCCTGTGCGCTGGGCCTGGCCACCCCGACGGCACTGATGGTCGGCACCGGGCGCGGGGCGCAGCTCGGCATCCTCATCAAGGGTCCCGAGGTCCTGGAGTCCACGCGCCGCGTCGACACGATCGTGCTGGACAAGACGGGCACGGTGACCACGGGCCGTATGACCCTCCAGGAGGTGTACGTCGCCGAGGGCGCCGACGAGAAGCAGGTGCTGCGGCTCGCGGGCGCCGTCGAGCACGCCTCCGAGCACCCGGTCGCCCGGGCGGTGGCCGCGGGGGCGGCGGAGCGCGTCGGGACGCTGCCGGAGGCCGAGTCCTTCGAGAACGTGCCCGGACGGGGCGTACGCGGCCGCGTCGACGGCCACGAGGTGACCGTGGGACGGCTCGTGGACGGACTGTCGGGGCCGTTGCCGCAGGAGTTGGCCCATGCGAAGGCGGAGGCCGAGAGCGGCGGACGTACGGCCGTCGTCGTCGCCTGGGACGGCCGGGCGCGCGGTGTCCTCACCGTCGCCGACGCGGTCAAGGAGACCAGCGCCGAGGCCGTGCGCGAGTTGCGCGCCCTGGGCCTCACACCGGTGCTGCTGACCGGGGACAACCGGGCGGTGGCCCAGGCGGTGGCGGAGGCCGTCGGGATCGACCAGGTGATCGCGGAGGTCCTGCCCGAGGAGAAGGTGGACGCCGTACGACGGCTGCAGGACGAGGGGCGGACCGTCGCGATGGTGGGCGACGGGGTGAACGACGCGGCGGCACTGGCCACCGCCGATCTGGGCCTGGCGATGGGTACGGGCACGGACGCGGCGATCGAGGCGAGCGACCTGACGCTGGTGCGCGGGGATCTGCGGGTGGCCGCCGACGCCATCCGGCTGTCCCGGAGGACGCTCGCGACCATCAAGGGCAATCTCGTCTGGGCCTTCGGCTACAACGTGGCCGCGCTGCCGCTGGCCGCCGCCGGACTGCTGAATCCGATGATCGCGGGGGCGGCGATGGCCTTCTCCTCGGTGTTCGTGGTGACGAACAGCCTCCGACTGCGCACGTTCCGCTGAGATCGGCCCGGGTCCGCCCGAAGTTACCCGCAGTACGCGCAAGTAGGTGTCATAGTCCCTATGGAGTCCGACGCGAGCCTCACATAAGCTCTTCACAAGGCTCCCGCATCTTCCTTACGCTTGGGCCCCGGTCGCGACAACCGGGATCTGACGTATCTGACGGACATGTGCGAGAGACGCGGATCACAGTGCTGCGAACGTAACCATCGAAGGGGTTCGAAGGTCTAAGTTGGCGATGTCAGACCAGCGTCTTGGGGGGCGTCGGCTGGCGTCTGGGGATGTCTTGGGGGACGTCCTCGGAGATGCGTTGCCGGGACACGCACACCGGGAAGCTTGAGCGGCCCACCCCAGCGTGCGCGTCCCGGCAGATCGCACACAGCAGGAGTACGACGAGTTTTGCTCGTTCTGCTCAACAACCGCTACGGCGGTCAGCACAACAACGGCTGCTTCGGCGGCCCGCACACCAGTGATAGCGAATTCAGGCGCTGTCCTCCGAAACGCCCGGCCGGATCCCGTGGGGGGAATCCGCACCGGGACATGGGAAGGCGCCCTGTACGCCGGCCCGTGGGGGGACCGTCGGCAGGGCGCCTTCCGCTTTTTCCAAACAGGTCCGCGAAGTCAGGTGCGGTAGTCCCGCGCCCCCGAAGGGGCGCGGGACTGTGCCCATATGCGGCTGCATGCGGCTCCGCCGCGATGGGGGTTCCCCACTCTCGGCTTCTCCCCCCAGGCCTTAAGGCCTGGGGGGAG